>JASJAS010000055.1 GCA_030066875.1 Acidimicrobiia bacterium
TCGGCGTAGGCCTCGACGATGCGGGCGTAACCAGGCACGTCACGAGTTAGATCCCCGTGTGTCCCGTGAGCGATGATCTGGCCGTCGTCGATGAAGATGACTTCGTCGGCGAGGGCGATGCTCGACGTGCGGTAGGCAACAATGACAACGGTCGACGGAAGTTCAGAGTCGCGCAATCTCTCCAGAATCCGCGCCTCAACCGACGGGTCGACGGCTGAAGTGGCGTCGTCGAGAACCAGCAATCGCGGCTTGCGCACCAGGGCCCGGGCCAATGCGATTCGCTGGCGTTGCCCTCCCGACAGGCTGGTGCCACGTTCTCCGAGCATGGAGTCATAGCCGTCGGGAAGTTCCCGGATGAACTCGTGGGCTCCGGCCAGCCGCGCCGCGGCCACGACGTCGGCGTCGTCGACAAGCACCCCAAAGGCGATGTTGCCGCGCACCGTGTCGTCGAAGAGGAACGCCTCCTGAGCGACATAGGCGACCTCTCCGGGTAGGGCCGATCGGGCGAAACTGCGCAGATCGCGGCCGTCGATTGTGATCGAACCCGACGCCGGATCCCAAAGCCGAGCGAGCAGCGCCGTGAGGGTCGACTTGCCGGAACCGGTTGGACCCACCACGGCGACCACCCGTTCCGGCCGAATCGCCAAGTTGACCTCGGCGATGACTGCCTCACCGTCCTCGTAGGCGAACGAGACTGCGTCGCTCGCCAGGTGAGCTCCGCTCTCGCCGGTGTCGGGCAGGAGTTCGCCGTAAGGGACGAGATCGCGTACGTCGTAGACGTCTTGGACCCGTTCCCAACCGGCACGGGATGAGGCAATCGACCAAAGCACAAAGCCGATGATGCGGATTGGGATGAACAGGAGGGACAGCAGATAGGTGATCGTGATGATGTCTCCTGGAGAAACATCGCCGCTGTTGATCCGGATCGCCCCGGCGACAAGCATCACCACCGTTATTGCCGAGAGCAGGCCTTCGACCCCGACCCGGTAAGTCGCCATCATCCGCAGTACGGCGATGAGCTTGTCGCGCAACCGTTCGGAGGCTTCTTCGAAGCGCTCCGTTTCCAGGTCGATTCGGCCGAGCGCCTTGATGGTCAGCGCTCCGTCCAGGCTCTCGTGGGCGATCGATGAGACCTCGCCCCGCAGCATTTGAACCTCTCGGAAGGCGCCAAACATACGCCAGGCGCCGTTCATGTTCACTGCAACGATCGCACCTAGACACACAAACGCGGTGACCGACAGCCAGCCGTCGATGAGAATGATCAACACCACGGTCCCGACGAGAAGCAGCAGCGAACCTATGCCGTAGGGAAGGGGGGCAAGTATGAAAGTGCCCTGGCGCACATCGGTGTCGCTCACTGCGAGCAGGGTTCCCGTCGACTGCCTCTGGTACCACGCCAACTCCAGCTTGAGCAGGTGTTCGATGAGGTCATGGCGGGCGTCTGCTTGCACTCGGAACTGGAGATACCCTGCGGCGGTTCGACGGAGCACGATTGCAGCCGCCTTCCAGATGGCCACTCCGATGACGGCCCACAGCGCCGGCCACAAAAGGTCTTGATACGGCTCGCCCTGGTCCAGCACCGGGACGATGAGCTCGTCGGTAACCCTGCCGATGACAACGGCTGAGGCGACGATGGCGGCGACGAACAACGCCGCTCCCAGGACAGCCAAGACGAATGATCCTGTGCGCGCTTTCGCGAAGCGAACCGCGATCGCGCCTCCCTCGCGCAGCATCGACTTGAGTGATGCTTGTTGGGTTGTCACCCATCACCTCACAACCGGCCCGGAGTGATGGTACCGCTGCGGTCCGCCTCTCCCGGCGCTAACCCGAGTAATTGCTCGATGCGCGGAAGGTTTCGTCGATGTGGACGTTGACAAGAGCCGGAAGCTTGCTCGCTTCTGCCCGTTCCAGCGCAGGGAGTAAGTCCTCTGGCTTCGTAACGAGTTCGCCGTGTCCACCGAGAGCTTCGACCATCGTGTGGTACGGTCGGCGGCCGAGGTCGGAAGCTACGACCCTTTCGGGGTAGAACATCCGGTGGAAGCTCTTGATGTTGTTCCAGACGCCGTCGTTGCCGACAACGCCGACCACCGGCAGGCCGAGCCGGACGTATGTGTCGTATTCCATGCCGTTGAAGCCGAAGCCCCCGTCGCCGAACACTATCCCGACCCGCCTTTCCGGGAAGAGCGCCTTGGCGGCGAGCGCGAATCCGGGACCGGTGCCGAGGGTGCCGGCAGGTCCTGGTTCGAGCACATGACCGGGCGTCGACACCTGCAGCCACTTTGCCGTCGTGGCCACGATGTCCCCGCCGTCGACGGCAACGATCGAATCGGTTCCGAAGAAATCAGCCACAGTGCGGCCGAAGAACTGCGGGCCTACCAGTTCGGACGGGGCGTCCGCCTCTGCCTGCGCCGTGGACAGCTTCTCCACTTCGGCGGCCTGAAGTTGTTCCGTCCAGGGCCGGACGCCATCGTGTCGCAACTCGTCGTGGGCAAGGAGCTGTTCGACGAAGCGGCCGGGCGACGCAACCACCCCATGGTGGGCGGGTCGGTTCCAGCCAATCTTTGTGGGCTCGGTGTCGACCTGGACTACGGTTGCTTCCGAGTTGATCTTGCGGCCGTAGCCGGTGCGAAAATCCCAGTCGACACCCAGGGCCAGCACCAGGTCAGCGCCGGCAAACGCCTGCAACCTCGCGCGATTGCCGAGCAGGGGATGACCGAATGGGAAGGCTCCACGGGCTCCGGCATTCACAAAGGACGGGGCCTCGAGCGCCTCGGCCAAACCCACCAGGGCCTTGGCGCCCCCGTGTCGAAAGCCGCTGCCGGCGAAGATCACCGGTCGCTCAGCTTGTGCAAGGAGTGAGACCACCTCGAGGACGACTGTCGGGTCGGCGCCACTCGGCTCTGTTGCCCTATACCGCTTTGGGAGTGGCGTCGAGTCGGCTACGAGCGAAGTCTGCACGTCGAGTGGGATGTCGAGGAACACCGGCCCGCCTCGCCCGGAGAAGGCGTGACGGACAGCCGCGGCAACGTACTCGCCGATCCGGGCGGTTTCCCAGACAGTGGCCGCGAACCGGGCCGTCGACCGGAACAGTTGCGGGTGATCCATCTCCTGGAGTCCACCGGTGTGTTCCTGCGCGATCGGATGGCGGCCCCCCAGAACCAGCATCGGCGTGCCCGAGTAGTAGGCGTTCATGACGCCCGTGACCGTGTTGGTCACTCCGGGGCCGGCGGTCACGGCGACCACACCAATCTTGCCGGTCAGTCGCGAATAGGCTTCGGCGGCGTGAGCGGCGCTCTGTTCGTGGCGCACGTCGACGATGCGAATACCCTCTGTCACGCAGCCGTCGAGGATGCCGATGATGTGACCGCCGGTGAGAGTGAACAGCATGTCAACACCCTCGTTTCTCAGGGCGCGTGCCAGGAGTTGCCCGCCATGGATGCGTTCCATCACAACTCCCAATCCGTGAACATGCGGGGTTGCAACAGGTATGCGAGGGTGCCCGGTGCTTCGGGGGCGTAGGTCCAGGAGGGCACGAGCATATCGATCGCGGCGACCGTGGCAGTCTTCATGTGCACTTCGGCGCCGGTGATTGCCCGCACCAGGTATCCCCACGCCGGCTGGTGCCCGACCAGCATCAGCCGTTCCACGTCATCGGGTGCTCGGGCAGCGACCCGAAGCGCCTCGCCCGTCGAGGCCCCATAGAGATCGTCGACTTCGATCGTTTCGCAGTCCCAGCCACCCGCATCGGCCGCAAGCAATGCGGTCTCCCGAGCTCGGGTGGCCGAAGACGTGAAGATCAGATCAGGAGCTTCGCCGAGTCGAGTGAGCACCCGGCCCATGGTCATGGCCGCACCGGTGCCGCGCCGGTTGAGCGGTCGGGCGTGGTCCGAGGCCACTCCTGCGTACCAATCCGATTTGCCGTGTCGGAGAACTATCAGGCGTTTCATGGCCTGCACGATACTGTGGCGTCGCCATGCCGGGCGGAGCGATAATGCCGCCATGTCCGGACTCACGCAACCGTAGGTCCGTAGCCGAGTTGAAGGTGTGAATGCGGCGCCGACGAGAAACCTCTGGGATCGAGGATGCGATCAGACCTGACGAGACGATCGTGGTCGAGTTGGATGGCGTAGTGCGTGGCTACACCAGGTGGTCGGGTATTGGCGGTGTTGCCGGCATCGTGACTGCTCTCACGGTGCCTCGGGTGTTCGATCTGGTGTTTGTCGCTGGCCTAGCTGCAATTGTTGCGGTGCTGATTATTGCGTTCCTCGCCGTCTATTACGGTGCCGGACGGCCCTTGGCAGCACGAAACGAGCCTCCGCTCAGTGGTCCCTACCTCTCCCTGATTCTGACCGATTCCAGGGTTCTTCTGTTCGATCGTGCGTTGACGCTCGAGTCGCCGGCGCTCGTCGAGAGCACCGATATCGATGATGTGGGCACGATCCGGTATGGCTCCGCCGGGCCGCTCGTTCCGCAGCGGCTCGGGTTCGTTATACGCGGCGTAGAGCACCGCGAGTACGAATTCGCAAGGGCCGAACCCGTCAAGCGCTTTGTCGAGGCCTTTGGCGGGTAGCGGCATTCCGGAAACCTCGACGGTGCTTTCTAGCGTCATAGGGATAGGAACAAGGCCTTCATAAGGAAACGAAGCCATGAAAAGAGCATCCATTCTGATGGTCCTCATAGCCATGCTCGCCGCCTCGTGCTCGAGCAGCGACGAAGCTGAGACCACAACAACCATTCCTTCCCAGACAACTAGTCCTACCCAGACCACGCAGGGACCCGTTCAGCAGGGCGAGCTGGTCCGGGCCGACGTAGATCGAGCCACGGAGACGGACGCCACCGCCGAGGAGCTGGCGGCTTTGGTTGGCGGCAACCTTGAGTTTGCCTTCGATCTGTTCCAAGTCGCTGCAGCCGATGGCGGCAACATCTTCCTGTCGCCATACAGCATCGCTGCGGCGCTGACCATGACTTATGCCGGCGCTCGTGGGCTCACAGCGGATGAGATTGCAGATGCGTTGCGTTTCGGCGTGGCCGACGGTCGGATCCACACCGTGCGCAACGAGTTGGATCTTCAGGTCACTGCAGTTCCCGAGCCGTTGCCGGACGACGACCGCGAGCCGATGGCGATTGAGGTCGCCAACTCGCTGTGGGGTCAGTACGACTACCCCTTCCTCGACGAGTTCCTGATGACGCTTGCGGAGAACTACGACGCCGGGATGAATCTGGTCGACTTTGTGACCAATGCCGAAGCGGCCCGGGTTGAGATCAACGAGTGGGTCGAGGAGCAAACCCAGGGGCGGATCGTCGACCTGATTCCACAGGGGATCATCGACTCAATGACCAGGCTGGTGTTGGTCAACGCGATTTGGTTCAAGGCGAGTTGGGCCGAGCAGTTCGACCCGGAACTGACCGCCGACGACACGTTCCATTTGCTCGATGGTGGTGAGGCCACGGTGCCGTTCATGCATGGTGGCGGATTCATGCCATACGCCAGCGGAGACGGATACCAGTTGGTCCGCATTCCCTACGCAGGGGACGCGGCCATGATCGTCATAATGCCCGACGAGGGCCGGTTCGAAGAGATCGCGGCACAGCTCGGGCCCGAATTCGTGTCCGCGGCGCTCGCAGATGCAAGCACTCGGGACATCGACTTGATCTTCCCCAAGTTCGAGTTCACCTCTGAGTTCGCGCTGCGAGCAGCCTTGGAGGAATTGGGCATGGTCGAAGCATTCCTGACGCCGAGCGAGGACGGCGGTGCCGATTTCACGGGCATTACCGCGGCCCGAGAGTTGTTCGTGCAAGAGGTAGTTCATCAGGCGTTTGTCAGTGTTGACGAAACGGGGACCGAAGCTGCAGCGGCAACCGCGGTGATCATTGGCCTGACCTCGGCAGGCGAGGAACCGGCGACGGTGCAAATCGATCGACCTTTCTTGTTCATGATCGAGCACAGCAGCACCGGCGAGATCCTGTTCATGGGCCAAGTCGTCAACCCGGCGAGCTGAGCGCTGGTGGCTAACTCCCTGCTGCCCAGGCAAGCAGGAGCTGTCCACCGAAGTAGAGCGGTAAACCCAGGTAGCGGTTGATGAGGCCCGGTGCGGCGAATCGATCTCGGGCTACGAAAATGTCCGAAACGTAGAAGGCGGTGGCGCCGATTGGGATCCTCCAGTCGGCGTCCGCCGCGTGCGTAGCCCCGGCTGTTGCGACCATCAGCGAGATGATCGCCATGTATGCGATGACGGGTGCCTTCAATTCTTTGGGGACGGTCGGCATCAGCCAACTGGCGAGGGGAATGGCGGCAACGGTTACCGCGACCAGAAGGAGGTAGAAGCCGTCTCCCAACCCCCGGTTCGAGAAAGCGATCGTGTAGGCGACATGGCCGGCAAGGAAGGCGACCAGACCGGCGACGAACGGTCCGCGTCCGTAGTAGGTGAGGAAGAGGTCCCCGAACCATGAAAGCACCAACCCCGCCACCATGATTCGGCCGAACGTGGTGTCGAGTGCACCGGCTGAGACGGCAACTGCGATGAAGGCGGTCGAAGCGACCATCTTGGGGAAGCGCTTCTGCATCGGGTGCCAGGTCTCCGCGTAGAGCGTGGAACCGAGTCCAACAAGACACACGATTGCGAAAACCCACGTCATGGACCCACAATAGGCCGGCGGAATCGACCAAGACTCTGGAGGTCTGTTGTGGCTCTTACTCAAGAACTCGAGGCGGCGTTGAACGCCCAGGTGACGCTCGAATTGGAGTCGGCCCATCAGTATCTAGCGCTGTCGGCCTGGCTGGAAGGCGAGGGTCTGCCCGGAATGGCCCACTGGATGCGGATGCAATCCGGCGAGGAGAATGAGCATGCGATGAAGTTCTTCGAGTTCCTCGTTGATCGCAACGCAACGGTGAAACTGGGTTCGATTCGGGCACCGCAGACCGAGTTCGAGTCGGTGGTTGACATCTTCCGGGCTTCACTGGCGGCCGAGCAGCGGGTGACCGAGGCAATCAACAACATCTATGCGATCGCGACTGATGCCAGGGACTTCGCCTCATACCCCCTGCTCGATTGGTTCGTCAACGAGCAGGTGGAGGAAGAGGCCACGGTGCAGCAGATCATCGACGACTTGGAGCGGATCGAGGGCAACGGTCATGCGCTCTTGATGCTCGACCGCGAAATGGGCAGCCGCCCGGAAGACGACGACTGAGACCCAGGCTCACACAAAGCAGCAGTGGCAAGATGGGTCCATGACTTCGTGGATCCTCGCTGTCGTGCCATTGCTCAATCCCGAGCAGCGGGAACTCGCCGAGGGCCTCGCGACGCTCATTGGTTCATTGGATCCGCCACTCCTCGATGTCGAGGAGAGCTCGGCGGTCGCCGACGGCAACGGGTTCCATGTCGCGCTAGTGCATGCCAATCGTCCCGAGATGAGGGTTGATATCGATGCAGACGGCCACGGCGAGATCGTCGTCTCCTACGGTTACGAGCATGAGCACTTCCGATCCGAGGATGCCTCAGTGGGGAGGGTCTGGCCCTTCCCGAGCGCGGACCACATCCAAGGGGTCCTGACGCTTGTCGATTACCTCATGACCGACCGGATCGAGCTGCATGTCTGGAAGCGACCCCTCGGTGTCAGGACGCGCTCGTATTGGATCAATGATGATGGAGAAGCAGAGCTCTTCCTGCGAGGCGGCACAGTGGGCCCGTTCCTCGGATGGTCGCGCACCCCGGAGATCTATCGTTTCGACTTCATTGGGACACTGTGACCACTCGCGGCAACTCACGACAGCATGCACTTCACCTCTCGGCCGGGCCTGGCCTATCGGAGTACCGTTGACGGCGCGAAAGGAGGTGACATGTGGCTGAGAACAAGCCGACGAACGAACAGATAGTCAAGCTACTCGAGCGCGTCCTCCGCGAACTGGATGAGCTCAGGACCGATCTCGGCGCACTCGTCGGGAAGGCCTAGCGACCCTAGAAGGCTGCTCCTAGGCGGTCGGTGGTGGAGCAGCCTCAGCTCCAGATCTGCAGCCTCGGGAGACGCATCGTCGGCTCGTTCCCATCCAGGCCTACATTCGTTCGACGATGTAGTCAATCGCCATGGTCAGTGTCTCTACATCGTCCGGGTTGACGTTGGGGAACATGGCAATGCGCAACTGATTCTGTCCAAGCGCGCGATAGCCCCCGGTGTCGACAATTCCGTTCTCGCGTAGGATCGCCGCCACCACGTCGGCATCGATCTCGTCGGTCAAATTGACCGTCGCGACGTTCGTGCTCCGTTCCGCTGCGTTGGTGACGAACGGATATGCGTAGGTCGAATCCTCGGCCCACGAATAGACGATCTCCGAGGAGCGGGCGCAACGATCGAGTGCCCAGTCGAGGCCACCCATCTCCAGCATCGAGTCGATCTGCGCCCGCACCAGGAAGAGAGTGGCGAGCGCCGGCGTGTTAGTCGTCTGGTCCTTGATTGAGTTGTTGACTGCCAGCTGCAACGAGAGAAACCCGGGTATCCAGCGGTCACTGTCGTGGATCCTTCCGATTCGGTCCAGCGCCGCAGGGGAGCAAAAGGCGATCCAGAGACCGCCGTCACCGCCGAAGACCTTCTGCGGGGAGAAGTAGTAGACGTCGAACTGGGAGGGGTCGACTGCCATTCCGCCCGCCGCCGAGGTCGCGTCAACCGCGACCAGACCCTCTGCCTCGGGGCGCACGATCGGCATCATCACACCGGTTGTCGTCTCGTTGTGGGTCAGCGCATACAGGTCCACCTCCGGATTGGGAACCGGGAGCGGATGAGTGCCGATATCCGACTTGATTACCTCGGGCTTCTCGAGATGGGGAGCACCCTCCACTACCTTGGCGAACTTGCCGGAGAAGACACCGAAGTCCAGGTGTTGGCTCTTCCTTTCGATCAGTCCGAACGTGGCACTTGCCCAAAACGCAGTCGCCCCGCCGACACCCAACACGACCTCATAGTCGTCTGGCAAGCTGAAGAGCTTGCTCATACCACCACGGATGGCGCCGACGACCGCCTTGACCGTTGGCTGGCGGTGGCTCGTTCCCATGAAGCTCGATCCGGTCACGCCGAGTTCGAGCAGACTCTCAGTCCGAACCTTGGAAGGGCCCGAGCCGAATCGCCCGTCCTCGGGGATCAGGCCGGTAGGAAGTTCGATGGATGGGATGTCAGACATTGGATACCGCCGATTAGGGTGCGTGCGATCTTCGAACAGGAGAGTAGATCAATGTGTGCGGCAGGCCCACAAGGTATATCACAGCGAGTTCTCGGAGTCGCAGAGTCGGCAACTGTAGCCATCACGACGAAGGCGAAGGCCATGCGAGCGGCGGGTGCGCCGGTCATCGGCTACGGGGCCGGCGAGCCGGATTTTGCGTCGCCGGATCACGTTGTCGCCGCCGCGGTCGAGGCGGCCCGCGACCCGAAGAACCACAAGTACACGCCCGCGGTCGGCTTGCCCGAGTTGCGGCAGGCGGTGGCGGAGGTAACTGAGAAGAACTCCGGTTTGGCCTCTTCCCCGCAACAGGTCGTGATTACCAACGGGGGCAAGCAAGCGGTCTACCTGACCTGTCAAGCGCTCATCAACCCGGGTGATGAGGTGCTGCTGCCCGCCCCATACTGGGTGACCTATCCCGAGGCAGTGAAACTCGCGGAAGGTGTCCCGGTTCCGATCCTCACCGATGAATCGAGTGGCTACCGCGTGACGGTAGATCAACTCGAGGCAGCTCTGACGGACAGAACCAAGATGCTGATCTTCGTTTCTCCGTCGAACCCTTCTGGTGCGGTCTACACCCGGGCTGAGGTCAAGGCGATTGGGGAGTGGGCAGCTGCTCGCGGCATATGGGTCATGACAGACGAGATCTACGAACATCTCGTCTATGGGGATGCCCAGTTCGCTTCGATGCCGGTGGAGGCACCCGCCGTTGCCGAGCGCTGTGTTGTCGTCAACGGGGTCGCCAAGACGTACGCGATGACCGGTTGGCGCGTCGGCTGGCTGATTGGTCCCGAGTCGGTTGCCAAAGGCGTAGGCAAGCTGGTTGGTCACATGACGACCAACGTGTCGAACGTGAGCCAGCGGGCAGCCCTCGCCGCGGTCACCGGCCCGATGGACTCGGTCTACGAGATGCGAAAGGCATTCGACCGGCGCCGATTGAAGATGCATGAGATGCTCAATGCGCTACCCGGCGTTATCTGTCCGGAACCCGAGGGGGCCTTCTATGCGTATCCGAAGATGACCGGCCTCCTCGGACGTGATCTTGGGGGGTCTACGGCCAACTCGACGCTCGAGCTTGCCGGACTGATTCTGGAGAAGGCAGAGGTAGCGTTCGTACCGGGTGAAGCTTTCGGGACTCCGGGTTATGCACGGTTTTCGTTTGCACTGGCGGACGACGATCTCGAGGAAGGCCTGCGTCGCGTTCAGCAGCTGGCGGGCTAGGCGAGATCGTCGAGCAGGGCTGCGGCTCGCCGCCACGCGTCGTGGCCGGGGTCGATCAGCTCCATGTGCCCAATCTCGGGTAGCTCCTCGTAGGTGATGCGGTCCCCGGCGGCGGTGGCGGCGGCGACGTAGTCCCGGCTCATCTGAACGGGCACGGCATCGTCCGACGCACCGTGGATCAAGATCTGCGGCACCCCGAGCGGCACCAAGGTCGCCGGGTCGGCTGCGGCGTATCGCTCCGGTCCGTCGTCGGGGGCGCGGCGGAGGAATTCCTCCACTGCGTTGCGGCCGACGCCGTCGGCGTGCCCAGCCCGGAGATCGCTGACAGCAGCCAGAGCGAGAACGCCCCGGATCTCCACTCGTGTGCTCGGATCGGGAATACCGTCGGAAAGGTGTGGGCGCACCGCCGACCACAAGGCGAGTTGGCCGCCTGCAGAATGCCCGATCGCGACGACCCGGTCCAAGTCCAGCGGATGATCCGAGGCTGCGACAGCCAGGTGGTCGATGCCGTTGGCGATGTCTTCGAGCGTTACGGGCCACCCACCGCCGCTCCCGACCCGGTGATACTCCAGATTCCAGGTTGCCCAACCGCGTCGCGTGAGGTCGATGGCGGGCGGATCCATCGAGTCCCGCAACCAATGATCCCGCCAGAATCCGCCGTGGATGAGCACGGCAACGGGGTGGCGTCCTGGGCCGCCGGGGACGCGCAGGTCGGCGATCTGGTCCTCGGCCGGTCCGTAGCTGTAGGTCTCGAATGGCATTGCGGTTCGGTTGACGAGGTAATCCAAGGCATAGCGGTAGCCGTCGAGCCCTCGTCCGAAGATCGAATAGACACAGGCAGGTTCGATGACCGATGTCCGGCGCCACGGCTCACGATGCCGCACGTTGGAGATGTGTACCTCAACGGCCGGAAGCTCGGTGGCCACGATGGCATCGTGAAGCGCATACGAGTAGTGGGTAAGAGCCCCTGCATTGATCACCAGGCCATCGTGCACCCCACGAGCAGCATGGAGGCGATCGATGATCTCGCCCTCGTGGTTCGACTGATAGCAGGAAACCTCGATGTCGCGTTGGTGCCCCCAAGCTGCGATGAGCTCTTCCAGTTGGCTCAGGGTCGTCAACCCGTAAATGTCGGGCTGGCGCGTACCCAACAGATTGAGGTTTGGCCCGTTGATCACTAGGACGTGCATGGCCGCCAGCGTATTGGATCCGTCGAGATCGGTCGAGTATTGCTGACACCGCGCCGCCGCGGCCGTTCCGATCCGGTTCCTGCGGACATGGTTGCGGTATGTCGAAGGCATGTCCGCAAGAACGGAAGATCAGGCGTGTCCGGTGTGCTTCAGCGGCGTTGTAGCTTTCCGAGCAACCGCAGTATCTCGAGGTACAGCCAGATGATGGTGACGGTCAAACCAAACGCCGCATACCAGTTCATCCATTTGGGAGCCCCACCGGCGATACCACGTTCGATGAGATCGAAGTCTATGAGGAGGTTGAAGGCAGCTAGGCCGATCACCGCGAGGCTGAAGATGATCCCGAGTGGTCCCGCGTCCCAGACAAGCGGCATCCCCACGCCAAAAAGCGAGAGTACGAAGGTCACCAGATAGAACAAGAAGATGCCCGCAGTCGCTCCGACAACGATTGACCGCATGCGCTCAGTCACCCGGATGGTTCTGGTCACATAGAGGATCACCATGGCGAGTACGGTGAGCGACGTAGCCAGGATGGCGTTGGTGATGATCCCGGTGCCGTAGAGATCTTGGTATACGTTCGAGATCGCCCCTACCAGAGCACCCTGGATCACTGCGTACAGCGGACCGATGATCGGTGTCCAGCGCGGTCGGATGGCGGCCGCGATGATCGCGACGAACCCGAAGATGATGGCGCCGATGGTCCATGTCGGCCACTGCTCCAGAGATACCTGGTTCCATCCCCAAACTGCAGCAGGGAAGAACAGCGCGAAGAGGATCAGCGTGGATCGGCCGACGCCGCCGAGCGTCATCCGCTCGTCATCGGTGACTATCGGGCTGTCCGTACCGAAGCCCCGGGTCAAGACTGGATTGGCCATGTGTGTGCTACTCCTCGTTGCGTGCAGGCAGGTAGTCGGTGGCAATGCTGCGAGCTTCTTCTACCAGATCCGACTCGATTCGTCCCTTTTTGACCTCGTATCGTTCGCCGAACTCGGCCTTCAGCGCAGCGAGCACCTCTGCGTTGCTGATATGCCGCACGTCACCCAGCGAGCCCGCCGTTGCAGGACGCCATTGCAGATCGAGGGCGCGGTAGACCGGAATCAGCGCCCGCAGCAGTAGATCGGTGCGGTCGACGGCAATCACGCCACCGATGTGGGCCGCATGTTTGGCGAGTCGCTGGCCGATCCCCATCAACTTGATGCGACGGTCATGGTGAACGCTGAACCTCCCAGGGCAGTATTCGCCCATGATCTCTCCAACTTCGGAGTTCACGCCGACCCGGGCGAAGGCGGCGACCACGGTCTCGCTCACTTCACGGAATCGACTGTGGATCGTCACCCTGGGGTCGGATTCCGGCAGAGCCAGAGAGAAAGCGAGCGTATGCTCAGTGAAGACGGCAGCCCGTCCGCCGGCCAGTCGCTCCACAGCCGCAAACCCGACCGCATCGGCGGCAGCGACCGCGGCCGGGTAGCGATCGGAGATGGTGTCCCGCTTCCCGAACGCGACCTCACGGCCCGGCACATAGAGCCGCAACGTGGCCGGCATCTTTCCGGCCGATACCCGGTCCAGGATGATCTTGCTCAGCGCGGTGTCGAGGCCCGACTCCTCCGGCCAGGCTCCAGCGAGCAGCTGCAGAGTTGGTGGCACCGGTGGCAGCGTAGCTGGCGAGATCCGGTAGCTAGAGCCACCCCGCAGTTATCCTGCCGCGTGTTCGCAGAACCCGAGCCGTAGGTACCTTTGAAGAAGCTGATACCCCTATTTGTGATCGCCCTGGCGACCGCTGCCTGCGGCGAAGCAGGTCTGCTCGATGGTCTCGGCGATCGTTCGGCGCAGATCGTCCACGGCGACACGTCGCTCACCACAACCACGGTCGAACCGGTCAGAGCACAGGCGCCCCTCGGTTCGGTGCGCGCGTCGGACGTCGTCTGGTACAACGACGGCATTGCGGGAGAGGGACTCGGGAATGTCCTCGAGGTCACCACAGCAGTCTGGAGGCGAGGGGACGGGGTCACCTCTGTGATCCAAGCGAGCCGCAATGAGATCGCAGCCGTGCTTCCCGGCATCCAGTTCCCGGAGCTTCTGCCCGACGAGGTTGGGTGGGTAACGAGCCAGCTCGTCTTCGACGTTGCCTCCGGGACTATCGACGCCGACACGGCGGCCCAATTTGGCCTGTGGTACCTGGAGCCGTACTCGGCGGATGGGGGCCGCAGTGCTGTCATGTGGGTGCGTCCGGCAACCGGTGCCGACACCATCGGATCGATCATCCCGGAAAACACAACGAACGGTCTCAACCTGACCTGGGTAGCGGAGTCTTTCCACTATCGGGTGCTGTGTCCTCCCGAATTGCTTGAGGACTACTGCTGGCAAATGGCAGAGTCCGCGATGCCACTGAGCCTGCTGCTCGCCGACGCCCAGGCCTGACCCGGCGGGACCGTCATCGGCTTCACGGCGTCCTCCTAAGGTGATGTTCCTCGCAGTTGAGAGGTGAGCCATTATCCACAGTGGGGGCTGGTGGTCGTACGTCCGCTATGACGAAGACCGGGATCAGCCCAAGCTGAACCGAGCACTGCTGAAACGAGTTCTGGGATATGGACTCGTCTACAAACGCGAGATGGCGATCGTGCTCGTCACCATTCTCATCATCTCGTTGCTCTCCCTGCTGCCGCCCTTGTTGATCGGTGATCTGATCGACAATGCCATTCCGGACGAGGACCTGGGTCGGGTCACCCTGCTCGGAATCGGAATGGTTCTCGTCCCCCTCCTCAACGGTGGTTTCGGGGTATTGCAGCGTTGGGCCTCCGCCACTATCGGCGAAGGGATCATCTACGACCTCCGCCGCCAGCTCTTTGCGCATCTGCAGCGGATGTCGCTTGGCTTCTTCACGGCGACGCGCACCGGGGAGCTGATGAGCCGGCTCAACAACGACGTCGTCGGCGCGCAACAGGCCGTCACCGGGACGTTCGTGACGCTGGCGTCGAACCTCGTTTCCGTCACCGGCACGCTGATCATCATGCTGTTCCTCGAGTGGCGGCTCACGCTCTTGGCCTTGGTGATACTGCCCCTGTTCATCGGCGTTTCTCGACGCGTCGGGCGAATGCTGCGAACCGTGCGACGGCAACAGCTGGAACACAATGCTGAGATGAACGCGCTCATGCAGGAGACGCTCGGCGTGTCGGGGGCGTTACTGGTCAAGCTGTTTGGCCGGATGGACGACGAGGACCGGAGGTTCGAGGATCGCGCCGGCAGTGTTCGTGACCTCGGTGTCCGCCAAGCCACGATCGGCCGGTGGTTCTTCATGGCGCTCGGGGTGATGAGCGC
>JASJAS010000005.1 GCA_030066875.1 Acidimicrobiia bacterium
TCACGAGCAGCTTGCCACCCAGCTTGGTCACCTTGCGGGGCAGGGTCAGCCATTCGAAAGAGACCCCGTCCTCGACCGCTCGTTCGTATTCCTCTTCGATGGCAGGCATTTCGGTGACAGTGCGTCGGTACAAGACGGTGACTCGAGCTCCCATGCGTCGCAGCATGCGGGCAACATCCATGGCGGTGTTGCCACCGCCGATGACCGCGCAGCTTTCGCCGGGAAGGGAGACCTGGTTGCGGTTGGCGGCTTCGAGAAAAGCCAACCCGGGTTCGAGGAGGCCTTCTCCTTCGATGCCGGTGCTCCGCTGCCCGGTCGCTCCGGTAGCAACAAAAACGGCCGCATAGGCGGCCTCTAGGTCTTCGAGCTTGAGATCGTCTCCGAGAGCTAATCGAGTCCGAAACTCGATACCCATTCCTTCGAGTTTCTGGACTTCGTTGTCGACGATTTCGGTTGGGAGTCGGTATTCGGGGATGCCGTAGCGGAGGATTCCGCCGGCCAACTCCCGGCGATCGAATACCGTCACTTGGTGACCAGACCTGCGCAGGTAGTAGGCCGCCGTCAGACCTGCAGGGCCGGCACCCACGACAGCAACCTGCTTCCCGGTTTCCTCGGTGGGGTAGGGGTGAGGCCGGTCTGCGGTGCGATCCCCCAGCCAGCGTTCGATAGAACGGATCGAGAGCGGCTCCTGATCGGTGGCGACCGCGAGATTGCAGCCCTGCTCGCAGAAATGGGGACAGACTCTGCCGGTGATTCTCGGGAACGGATTCCGTTCCATGAAGACGGCGTGGGCCTCGTCGGCTTGGTCTTGCGTTAAGCAGTCGAAGTACTCCGGTATCGAGATACCGGCAGGGCAGTAGGCACTGCAGGGAGCAGTCCGCGTCTTGATAACCGGCCGGACGCTGCGCCACGCCCCCGTCTTGAGGATCGTGCTGGTAGGAGCGAGCGAGACCGGGATCTCCGGGTAGTCGTCGACGTGATCGAGGCCGCTCATACAGCCACCTCCAAGAGAACCTGGTCGTAGGCTTCTGCCGCCGCCAACCGATTCTCCTCGGCCTTGGAAGGTACCTCGTAGTCGATGGCCGCGAGGAGGTCGTCCAAACTCACGATGCCGGTCGCACGCACAAAGGCCCCGAGGATGGCGGTATTGACTACCGGCTGCGCGGTTGAGCCCAGGCCGTGACGCAGGGCGATCTCGGTCGCGTTGACCGTCGCAACCCGAAAGCGGGACACGATACCGAGCGCACCGGGTAAGTCGGGCGTGTTGACGACCACCCACCCCCCGGTCCGCAATCCGGCGACTGGGTTACCCGAGTCGAGGAGGGTGGCGTCGAGGACGAGGAGATGGTGCGGCTCGCGAATGTCCTGGCGAACGAACAGGTCGTCACCGGGCTCGGCGATGCGAGCAAAAGCCACCACCGGAGCCCCGCGACGCTCCACGCCATAGTCCGGGTAGCTCTGAACGTATCTTCCTGCCAGGAAAGCTGCTTGCGCCAGCGTCTTGGATGCAACAACCGCGCCTTGGCCGCCGCGGCCGTGGATCCGCAGTTCGATCATTAGGCACTCCCTGGTACTGGGATGTATCACCATGATGCGGCGTTAGCTCATGAATGTGAAGAGGCCGGATGGACATTTGCCAGGGGACTCGACCGGCGTTGTCAGGTAGCCTCGTCGCCGAGGTGATCGAGACTTCCAACCCGACCATGACGGAGCCATCGATCAACCGCAAACCACCAGATGGCGGCGGGAATCACAGCGATGGCAAGGACCAACAGGATTGGAGACGGTCGCCACAATCCGATGAGCAGTGCGACGCCGGCTCCAGCCGCCGTTGCGACCCCCACCGGTTGGTAGACCCGAATGAACCGATCGTGATCCTGGAGGGCCCGCATGATGAGGATCAGCGACAGCAGCATCAGTGCTACGGAACCTGCCAGCAGCCAGGTAGCCGGCTCCGACGCCCGTTCATCGCCGGCGTGTTCTACCAGGCTCACCATCGCCGCTCCAGATGCGGCAATGGCCAGAGACACCGGCAAGTGAGCGTAGCTCCACTGGGCCATGCCAGTGTTGGTGGATCGAGGCATGCGGCGACCGACAAAATCGAAATAGGTCCACCAGAATCCGAACCCGATTGTAAGCCCGATTAAGCCCGTGGCCACGGTTCGTGCCGTGCGTTCAACCTCGGAGAGGCCATCGACGACGCCAACGACCACTTCCCCTAGGACGATGATGGTGAACAGGCCAAACCGCTCCACCATCGATTCGGTCGCGGAGAAGCCCAACCTCGCCCAGTCTTGGCTGCTGACCTGGAGAATGCCGCTGATGACAAAGCCGACCACGAATATTGCCCAAACGACGACGCGTGCCTCATTGGTCAGGAAGATGGAAACGACCATGACGACGATTGCGGCCACCATTCCAAGCAAGTAGCGGCGAGTCACCGGCTCGTACTCCTCAGTGTCGACCCGCCGCACGGCGTACCAAAGCCAGGTCAGCACCAACAACAGCAACGTGTAGGTGACTGCAAAGCCGTCTCCCCCCTCACCGGCGGCATCGCCGGCGAAGACGGCGAGTGTGGCCAGCAACAGCATCTGGATGAAGATGAAAGTCCTGCTTCTGGCGTCCTCTCGACCGTGCAGCTCGTGGATCAAAGTGCCGTTCAGCCAGGCAATCCAGATGAGTCCAAAGACAACCGCAAACTCCCCAAACCCGCGCCACGAGATGTGGTGCGCCAGCGTATGGGTTGCCTGGGCGATGAGGACGACATAAACCAGGTCGTAGAACAGCTCGAGGAAGCTGACGGTTCGGTCCTCGATGACTTCACCGTGGCGGCGGGGCCGTTGCCAGAAGATCGCCCGGAAGCGACCCAGCATTGCTTTGGGATCAATGCGGTTGTCTGTGCTCACCTCTTGGGGTCCTCCTGGTCGACGGTGCTCGAGCATATTCGTCCGGTGCCCGTCATGGATACGAATACCGAGCATGTTTGCAGCTCGCATCGTCGGATGGGGAGTAGCGCTGGCCATGGCCGGCGCCATCATCTACGGCTTCTTCAACGGCGATTTCGGTGATGAGGCCTCCGCGATTTGGGCGCTGCCTTGGGGAAGGGTGACTCTGATCGATCTCTATTTGGGATTGGTCATCTTTGGCGGCTGGATTGCCGTTCGGGAAACCAACCGAACCAGGATCGCCCTCTGGTGGATAGCGCTTGCCGTACTCGGCAACTTGGCGGCCGGGGTCTACCTGATGCGGGCTGTGGCGCTTTCCGGCTCCACAAAGGAGCTGCTGATGGGCGAGGCCAGCTGACGGGCCGGAGTGCTGCCAGCTAACGACCTCTGTTGCGCTTGACGGCCCATTCCAGATATCATCGATTAACGATTATTGGGAGGACCATGCCAACAGCGTTCCACCATGTTCATATCAAGTCCAAGACTCCCCGGGATTCCGCAGCGTGGTGGGTCGACATGTTCGGCGCCGTCGCCCAACCCGAGTTCGATTTCGGGACGATTCACTTCACACCCGTCGTACTCGACGGTGTGACGATCAATATCACCGGTCATGGACCCGAGGAGGCTGCTGGGTTCGGCGAGCCACAGGCCATTCCATATTGGGGGCTCGAACATATCGGGGTCTATGTGGACGACATGGATGCCACGCTGGCACGTTTCGAAGAGCAGGGACGCAAGGTGTATCTGCGGAGGCCCGGGCCGTACAATTACGAAATCGCCTTTGCCGATGCGCCCGACGGCGTCGTGGTGGAGTTGTTGAGCCCTCTAGAAGAGGGATGATCGCCCGAGACGAGCTGATGTGAAACGCCTGAGGCAGTTTGCCTATTCAGAGCCCGCGACACTCGACGAAGCAGTCGCCGCGCTCGCCTCCGGTGGCGAAGACGCCCGCGTGCTCGCCGGCGGCACGGATCTCATCGTCGACATGAAGACCGAGCGGCTCCCTACCAGTGCCGTGGTGAACATCAAGAAGATCCCCGGCCTGACCGGCATCGACGACCTCGGGGAAGCGACGCGCATCGGTGCCCTGACCAAGGTCACCGCCATCGAAGGGTCACAGCTCGTGCAGCAACGTCATCCGGCGCTGGTTGATGCGGCGTCGGTGCTCGCATCTCCGCCGGTGCGCGCCCTTGCCACCATCGGGGGCAACGTCGGAAGAGCATCACCTGCGTCGGATCTCGGGCCGGCACTGATCGTGTCCGCCGCGTCCGCCCGCATCCGGGGCACGATGGGCGAGCGCGAAGAGTTGGTCGAAGGCTTGTATGTTGGCCCGGGACAAACATCGCTGACCTGCTCCGACATCATCACGGACTTCATCATCCCGAGTCCTCCGGTCGGTTTCGGATCCGGTCATGTGAAGCTCGGGAAGAGGGGGGGCGGAACCGACATCGCGATGGCGGGGACCTCGGCCAGTGTCGTCATCGAGGACGGTGTTGTCCGTGACTGCAAGATTGCACTCGCATCGCTCGGTCCGATCCCTTTCCGTGCGCCGACCGCGGAGGCCGCTCTGTCCGGGCAGGCTCCGACCGAAGAAACGCTCGGGGCAGCCGCAGAAGCAGCTGCCGAAGACGCAAGTCCCATCGGTGACGTCCGGGCTTCTGCCTCCTACCGCGCAACCCTGGCCCGGGTACTCACGCTCCGAGCGCTTCGTGCCGCCGTAGCGTCCTCAGGTGGTTGGGTGGTCGCGTGACTTTCCGGATCGACACCACCATCAACGGCGACCGCACTGTGATCGATGTCGACCCGACCCTGACTTTGCTCGAAGTCCTGCGAGAGCAGCTTCTCCTCAGTGGTACGAAGGAGGGGTGCGGAGTAGGGGAGTGCGGCACCTGTGTAGTCCTGTGTGACGGTGAGCCGATTGCGTCGTGTCTCGTACTTGCAGGTGATGCCGCCGGATGTTCGATCGAGACGATCGAAGGACTTGCCGACAGCGGCGAACTCAGTGATGTGCAGCGAGCTTTCGTCAGGACCGGGGCCCTGCAATGTGGGTTCTGCACTCCTGCCATGGTGTTGACGGCCACCGCATTGCTGCGCGAAGACGCTGCACCGGACGCAGAAGAAGTCAAAAAAGCGTTGGGCGGCATCCTGTGTCGCTGCGGTGCGTATCCTAAGATCCTCGAAGCTGTTTTAGAGGTCTCCGGGGAGGGAGCATGACGACGTACGTCGGGAACCGAGTCGCACGCGTCGATTCGGTGGACAAGGTCACCGGTAGGGCGGTCTACGGCGTCGATGTTGCTCTGCCAGGGATGCTTCACGGTGCGGTGGTGAGAAGCCCTTATCCGCATGCGCGGATCGTATCGATCGATACGAGCGCCGCCGAGAGAGCCCCCGGCGTCGTGGCAGTTGCCACCGGCAAGGACTTCCCGCATCTCTTTGGTGCCGCGATCAAGGATCAGCCGTTTCTTGCGATCGATCGGGTTCGCTATGTGGGCGATCCAGTTGTGGCTGTCGCTGCGACAAGTGAGCGGGAGGCGCAATACGCTCGCGATCTGGTCAGGGTTGAATACGAAGAGCTTCCTGCAATTACGGACATGCAGATGGCGCTCGACGACGATGCTCCGCTGGTCCATCCTGATCTTCACACCTACGAGCGCGGCGGGCACGAAATCGTGCCGCACACCAACATCAACACGCTGTATCACTTCGAGCGGGGCGATGTGGACGCGGCGTTTGCGGAGGCGGATCATGTCTTCGAAGCTGAGTACAGCGCCCACGCGCTGAGCCATGTAACGCTCGAGGTGCACGTAGCCGTTGCCCAGTACGACACCTATTCGGGCGACTACACCCTGTGGGTCACAACAGACCGTCCGTACTTTCTACGTGATGATCTCGCCGGAGGTTTGGGTGTCGACGGGTCCAAGATACGCCTCAAGGTTGCCCAGGTAGGGGGATCATTTGGGGCAAAGGGCGTTCCGATTGCCGAGGCCATCGCAGTGATGCTGGCTCGCAAGACGAGCGGCCGGCCGGTAAAGGTCGAGTTGACCCGGGAGGAATGCCTGATCGCGAGCCAGCTACGGGTGCCTGCGATCATGAAGCTGAAGACCGGCGTGACCAATGAGGGGTTCATGATTGCCCGCAGCGCCGATGTGTTGTGGGACAGCGGGGCTTACACCGCGTATACCGTCGGCGTTGCCATCCGTGGTTCACAGACCATCGTCGGTCCGTACCGAATTCCCAATGTCAAGATCCGGTCGCGCCAGGTCTACACCAACAAGGCCATCACCGGTTCATATCGCGGCTACGGCACGACCCAAGTCACCTGGGCCTGCGAGTCGCAGATGGACGAAATCGCCAACGAGCTCGGGATCGACCCGGTCGTTTTCAGACTCCAGAACGGCTACGAAGAGGGCGATCCGTACCTCAACGGCCAGATCATGCACGGCGTCGGGTTGCGGGAGACAATCGAAACCGCGCGTGACGAGATTGGGTGGGGTTCTGTTGAGCGCAAGCCGGCGCCACATCTGCGACGTGGCAAAGGCTTGGCAACGATGATCAAACCGACCTTGACGCCGTCCAGTTCCAATGTTGTCATCAACCTGGGCCAGGACGGCAGGGTCCAGGTCGTGTGTGCAGCTCCCGAGGTGGGCTCCGGACAGGACACGGTGCTGGCACAGATGGCAGCCGATGCCGTGGGTGTTCCGATCGACGTCGTCTCGGTACCGGCGACCGACACCGCACTGACACCGTACAACGGGCCCGTGGCGTCGAGCCGAACTACCTACCACATGGGAAACGCCATTGTCGCTGCCGGCGCTGAGATAAGAGAGAAGGTGCTCGGTCTAGCCGCCGACTTCTTCGGGACAGACGCGGACTACCTCGAGATGTACGACGGGGAGATACGCGACGAAAACGGCGAACTTCTCATAACTCTCAAGGACTTGCTCGCCAGGCACCAGAGTGAGGGCTACGCGCTGACCGCGGGCGGGCGATACTCGTCAACCGGATCGCCCTTGCTGAAGGCAAACCCGGGGGAGGAGTGGATCAGCAGCATCTTCTGGATGCTCTGCACCCAGGCAGCCGAGATCGAGGTCGACACCGAAACCGGCGTGATTCGCGTTATCAAGGTGGCAGCGTCGGCCGACGTGGGCAAAGCGATCAACCCAATGACCTGTGAGCAGCAGGTCGAGGGCGGGGTCGTCATGGGCCTCTCGAACGGGCTATTCGAGGACTTCAAGATCGACAACGGTCGCATCGAGAACGCCTCCCTTGTCGATTACAAGGTGGCCACGATCGAGGATATGCCGGAGATCGTCCCGATTCTGGTCGAGTCCGTTCACAATGAAGCGCCCTTCGGTGCCAAGGGAATCGGCGAACCGGCCGCAGCAGCGACTCCGCCGGCGATCGCCAATGCGCTGTTCGATGCTGTAGGGATTCGTATTCGCGACTTGCCGATCACCCCGGAAAAGGTGCTTGCCGCCCTAGCCGAGAAGGCGGCCACCGAGCCAGGGGACTAGCTCCGGAGAGCGGCGCCGCTCCCAACCCAACTGCTCCTGCGAACTGTTCCTGCGGACATCGAACTGATCTTGCGGACATAACGCCGGGATAGCGGTGGTATATCCGCAAGAAGAGTGGATCGACCCAGTCCCGCGCGGGAGCAAGCGCAACCCATCATCATGGATTATCGATTATCGGTGATCCGGCTAGAATGGCTGTGTCCTGTAGCGCGGTCGGAGGGCCGTATCGGAAGGAGACAGCAATGCTCAAGGTCGCCCAGGTAGGTCTCGGCTGGTGGGGAGCTCAGGTCACCAAGGTCTTGCAGGGAAGCGAGAAGATCGAGGTCATTTGTGGGGTGGATCCGGCGCAACCCATTGCCGACAAGTACACGGCGGATTTCGGGCTCTCTGTCTACTCCGACTACCAGGAAGCCCTGGACGATCCGGCCGTCGAAGGCGTGATTCTCACCATTCCACACCGGCTTCACGAGTCGATGCTGTTGCAAGCGGTCGCCGCGGGGAAGCAGGTCTTTTGCGAGAAGCCGCTGTCGCTCGACGTCGCCAGCGCCAGACGAATGATCCAGGCGTGCGACGACGCCGGGCTCGTGATGGGCATCGGTCATGAGCGGCGTTTCGAGCCGGCCTGGGAAGAGATGAAGCGGATGGCGGACGCCGGCGAGTTTGGCACAATCCTCCATATGGAAGCCCATTGGAGCCACGACCGGTGGCTCAACATGGCGGCGGACAACTGGCGGGGGAGCAAGGAAGAGTCGCCGGCAGCAGGTTGGACTGGGATGGGCGTGCACCTGAGCGACATGATGCTCAGCTTGGCGGGTGAGGTAGTCGAGGTGCACACTCACGTCGAGAAGCGCATCCTCGCCATTCCCACCGGAGACGTCGTCTCGGTTCACTTCAAGTTTGCCGACGGTTCCACCGGCCACATCGCCGCACTCTCAGCGACACCCGACTATGCGCGACTGGCGGTCTTCGGCAGCCACGCATGGGCCGAGGCGCGGGAGACCCAGCATGTTGATCCCGGCGGAACCACCAACTTCTACCTGAGGCGACGTGGTGACGCAGAGCAAACCCGAACCGACTTCGAACCTGCCAGCCCGGTCAAGGCCGGCTACGAACACTGGGCCGATGCAGTCGCCGGTCGGGTCGAGTACCGGTTCAGCAACGAAGAGAGACTCGGCAACGTGGCGATTCTGGAGTCGTTGGTGCGCTCATCTGAGACAGGCCAACCGGAGCCGGTACAGAGATTTGCCGAGTGAGCTTAAGGCTCCGTTCGGCTGCTTGGACACGTAGGATCAGGAGTTGACGTGAAGGCAGGTTCATCCGTAGTCTATGCGTGATCGATTATCGAGGATCGTTGTGGATCATGGTCGAGAGCCAATGAGGGCAGGCTGTTCCGCTCGCCTCGAACGTCCCTGCAGATTCGTTTGCTCCCCAAGCAGCACTCACGTCTTTCCGCTGTCAATGCTGTTTCGCCGTGCGGAACAGACATCATCCGTCACCGGCTGTCGGTCGCGGCGCGTCCCGAGGGAGCCGCACCGAGATCGCCGCGATCACGAAGGGAGATGAAGCGCAACCTTGGCCGCTGACGGCCATCAGGACACGTAGTTGGACAGGAAGGAGATCCGCCGTATGGCAGATACCAGCAAGGTAGTTGCCCAGTTCCTGGGTGACGAGAGTTTTCCGATCGAGTGGGAGAACGAGAAGGAAAAGGATCTGTTCTGGGTCTACGACGACCTGCATTGCCCGCGGCCGGTGTCGCCGATGTACGACGACATCGCCAACTGGGTGAACACGTGCGATCACATGTTCCGCAGGTTCGGCACGCCGTTTGCCTCAGACTGGGTCAAGAAGATTGTCAACGGGTACCTGTACACCGCAGCGATCCCGTGTGATCCCGACATGGCCGTTCCGGCCACCGAATTCGCCAACGTCTACTACCCGCGGGTCCCCAAGGATGATCCCGAGTATGCGGCCAAGATTGGCGCCTACCTGGGTGCAGTGCTTCCGACATACGGTTCGAACTTCCCGGACTGGTGGCACAACCGTCTCGTCCCAGAGATGGACGCCAACCTGAAGTACCTCGAGTCGAAGATCGACATGTGGGAAGACATCCCGCTCATGGAGTGGGCAACGATTCTCGAAGATGCCATCGACATCGTGGACAGGCACTGGAAGATCCACTGGATGCTCAACTTCTCGCAGCTGTCGGCAACCTTGGCCTTGCGCGGAGCGCTCGGGGCCGCGTTGGGTGGCGAGGACAAGATCACCCAGAAGCATGAGGAGATTCTGGGCAGGCTGCAGAACTCGGCCGCGGACCGGAACTGGGACGCCATCGAGGTGCTGGTCGGGCTCAAGGATGAGGTCAAGGGCGATCCCGTCCTCTCCGAGGCTTTCACTAACGAAGCCGGTGCAGATATTCTCGCGGCTCTCGAGGCCACCGATCGGGGCAAGGTATTCCTCGCCGGCGGTTTCAAGGCCTACCAGCGCGAGTTTGGCTGGCACGCGGTGTGGAGCCATGAGTTCATCTACCCCTCACGCTTTGAGACACCGGAGCCGGTGCTCGACGTGATCAAGGGCTATCTGGACTCCGATTACGACCACAGGCCAGTCGTAGCGCACCTGAAGGAAGACATCCAGGCAGCGTCGCTAGAGCTGCTTGAGGGTATTCCGGAGGGGCCAGAGCTCGATGCTTTGAAGGCCGCCAACGAGATCAACCTGAAGATGGCTCCGCTCACCCCGGATCACCACTTCTACATCGATCAGGGCACGCACCAGCACACCCGGGTCGTGTTGATCTGCATTGGCCGTCACCTGGTCAAGATGGGTCTGCTCAACGAGCCGGACGATGTCATCTACATGAAGTACAACGAGCTGCGCTATCTGATGGGCGATCCCAGCCTCATCGATGCCAAGGCCGTTGTTGCCGAGCGCCGGCGTATCCGCGCCGAGCAAGAGAAGATCCGGCCGCCGGACTTCATCGGTACTGCGACCGAAGATCAGCTCGCCTTCCCGTATCTGAATCTGTGGGGCTTCCCGGAGAAGCTGCACCACGATACGGAGACCAAGGGTCGGATTGAAGGTCTCGGCGTTTCGCCTGGTGTCATCGAGGCGACCGCCAAGGTCGTGGCCTCGCCGGCAGAGTTCGACGAGGTCAAGCAGGGCGACATCCTGGTTTGTCAGATGACGAACCCGGCGTGGACTCCCTTGTTCGCCATCATCGGCGGCATCGTTTGTGACGCCGGCGGCATGGTGGCGCATCCGGCCGTCATGGCTCGCGAGTTCGGCATCCCCGGCGTCACCGGGACTGCGATTGCCACCCGCGAGATCAAGACCGGCGACCGGCTCCGTGTTGACGGATCCAACGGTGTTGTGGAGATCCTCGGATAGAAACAACCCGCGATGAGTGAGTGCGCCCGGGCAAGACCCGGGCGCACGCTCATTGCGGGGGAGATCGACGACCGGGCCGCTTTTACTCGACTTTCCCCCAGGTACGTGATATTCTCGATAATCGATTATCGGGGAATCTGGGTTTTGGCGAGGGATGAGAAGGAGCGACGACATGGCTGAACGCCTCAAGTATCTGGTTGGTGGCGAGTGGAGAGACACCACGAGCGGCGAGTATTACCCAATCACCAACAGCAGCACCGGCGAGGTCATGGCCGAGGCGCCCCGCTGTACCGCTGAAGAGGTCGATGCGGCCGTTGAAGCTGCCGCCGCTGCTTTCCCCGCTTGGAGAGATACGCCGATAACCAGGCGAGTCCAGGTCATGTTCAAGATGAAGATGCTGCTCGAGGACAATCTTCACGATCTCGCCAAGCTGTTGGCCACCGAGATGGGCAAGACCTATGCCGAGGCCAGAGGCGATGTCCTCAAAGCCATTGAGGTTGTTGAGCTAGCGTGTGCGGTTCCCGTGACCATGCAGGGTGATTCACTCATGAACGTCGCCGAGGGCTACGACACGGTCACGTTCCGCGAGCCGCTCGGTGTGTTTGCCGGAATTGTGCCGTGGAACTTCCCGGCGATGATCCCGATGGGGTGGATGACCCCGCTGGCGATTACCACCGGAAACACGTTCGTACTGAAGGCGGCGTCGTTCGTACCGCAGACGGCGATGGCCATCGCCAAGCTGTTCGAGGAGGCCGGATTGCCCCCCGGAGTCTTCAACCTCGTCACCTGCTCGCGGCACGAGGCAGAGCGGCTGCTGGTTCATCCCAAGGTGCAAGGCGTGAGCTTTGTCGGCTCCACAGCGGTTGGGATGCACATCTACTCGACTGCGGCTGCCAACGGCAAGCGTGTCCAGGCTCTCACGGAGGCCAAGAATCACGCGTTGGTGATGCGTGATGCGCCGATCCGGGCTACAGCCCAGCGCATCATCAACTCTGCGTTTGGTTGCGCCGGCGAACGCTGCATGGCGCTGCCGGCGATTGCTGTTGAGGAAGAGATCGCCGACGAATTGGTGGCGACCATCGCCGAGCTCGCCCAGGAGCGCAGAGTGGGTCCGGCCTACGAGGAAGACACCGAGATGGGACCTCTGGTCAATGAGGGACACAAGGAGTTCGTCCTCAACTGGATCGACAAGTCTGTTGATGAGGGCGCAAAACTCGTCCTCGACGGGCGCGACCTCAAGGTCGAAGGCTTCGAAAACGGGTTCTTCGTTGGCCCGACCGTCTTCGACTTCGTCACCCCAGAGATGACTTGCGGCAATGAGGAGGTATTTGGGCCCGTCCTCTATGTGAAGCGGGTCAAGTCCTTCGATGAGGGTCTCGAGCTGATCAACTCGAGCGAGTTCGCCAATGGGGCGACGATCTTCACCCAGAGCGGACACTATGCCCGCGAGTTTGCCCGCCGCATCGATGCGGGAATGGTTGGCGTCAACGTCGGCATTCCCGTTCCGATCTCGGTGTTCCCGTTCAGCGGACACAAGAACAGCTTCTTCGGCGATCTCCACGTCATGGGCCGCGACGGCGTCCTGTTCTATACAGAGACCAAGGCAGTCACCAGCTTCTGGTTCGACGAGGAAGCAATGAAGGGCGACAAAGTCGGCACCTGGGAGGGAACCATCACTCGAACTTGATCCCCCCAACAGACCGGTCCGACCCGTCGCCCCGACGGGAAACCGGTCGATAGTCACGGACCCCTCCCCGTGACTGTGATCCCGGGCCACACACCGTCGTCGCGTGGCCCGGGATCCCTGCGTCTGGGCTCGATGTCGGAGCAGCTATCCGGACATGGCTGAGATCGCGTCGACCACACGTTCTACCGACGGGATGGCCAGGTCTTCTAGCTCGCCGGCCGCCGGGAGGGGGATGTGTGGAGTGGTGACGCGGACAATGGGGCCGTCCAGATCCCAGAAGGCCTCCTCGGCGACGAGTGACGAGATCTCGGCACCCCAGCCCACCAGACGTGGGTTCTCCTCGACCGTGGCAAGCCGGGTGGTCTTGGCAACCGAATTCAAGATCGTCTGCGTGTCCAGAGGGACGAGCGAGCGTAGGTCAATGACCTCCGCCGAGATACCCAACCCGCCGAGAATCTTGGCGGCGTCGAGAGCGGTGTGAACCATGGCCGCCAGAGCGACGATCGTCACGTCATCGCCCTCACGCAGGACCCGTGCCGTGCCGAGGGTGTCGACGATTTCGCCGTCCGGGACTTCACCCTTGGTAGCAAACAGTGCTTTGTGCTCAAAGACAATCACCGGATCGGGGTCGCGGATCGCAGCAGCCATCAGGCCGATGACGTCGGCCGGAGTGGCCGGCGCCACTACCTTGAGGCCGGGAACTGCCATCGCCCAATTCTCGAGACTCTGGGCGTGCTGACCGCCAAAGCGAGATCCGCCACCATTGGCCGTGCGAATCACCAGCGGCAGCTCGACTTGTCCGCCCGTCATGTACCGGGTCTTGGCGATCTGGTTGGCGACTATGTCCCAACATGTCGCCAAGAAGTCGCTGAACATCAACTCCCCAACCGGAATCAGGCCGTTCATAGCGGCCCCCATGATCATTCCGGTGATGGCCTCCTCCGAGATAGGAGTGTCACGTACTCGCGTGGGTCCAAACTGCTCGTAGAGCCCAACCGTGGTCTTGAAGACGCCGCCGGCCTTGGCGACATCTTCGCCAATGAGGACAACACGCTCATCGCGCTCCATCTCCTGGGCGAGCCCGCGGGCCACAGCGTCGCGATAACTCAGTTCCGCCATGACGAGCCTCCATCGGCCCAGACGTCGGTCAGGAGTACGGCCGGATCGGGTGGGGGAGCGTTCTTCGAGGCCTCGGTAGCCGCGTCCACCTCGGCGGCTGCCTTGGCTTCGATCTCGTCGAGCTTCGCCGGCTCGACCCCCAACGACAACAGGCGTTCCCGGTAGATGTCGATGGGATCGCGCTTCAGCCACTCCTCGACTTCCTCGTCGGGCCGGTACTTCCCCGGATCAGCCCTCGAGTGTCCTTTGTGCCGATAGGTGAGCGCTTCTATCAGAGAGGGGCCCTCACCGGCGCGGGCCCGCTGGTAGGCGGCTACCGCGACTTCGTAGACGGCATCGGCGTCATTTCCGTCGACGACGATCCCTTCGAGACCGTATGCGGAGGCCCGATCGGCGGCGGGATGCTCGACCGCGATCACGTCGCTGATCGCCGTGTATTCCATGTAGAGGTTGTTCTCACAGACGAACACCACCGGGAGATCCCAGACGGCGGCCATATTGAGCGACTCGTGAAACGCCCCGATGTTGGTGGTCCCATCTCCGAAGAAACACACGGAAACCTGATCCGTACCTCGCAACTGCGCCGCCCACGCCGCTCCTGCCGCCACCGGTAAGTGGGCTCCGACTATGGCGTACGAGCCCATCGCGCCCTTACTCACGTCGGTGAGATGCATCGAGCCGCCTTTGGCCTCGCAGATGCCGTTCGAACGTCCCATCAGTTCACCCATCAGGGCGTTCATGGGTGCGCCCCGCAAGAGTGTGTGGTTGTGACCGCGGTAGGTGCAATACGACATGTCGTCGGGCTGCATGGCGACCGCGAACCCAGCAGCCACGGCTTCCTGGCCGAGGCCCAGGTGCGTGGTGCCCTTGACGAGTCCTTGCATGAACAGGTCGTAGGCGCGCTTCTCGAAGTAACGGGCGCGCACCATGCCGTCATACATTGCCAGCCTGATGTCTAGTGCTATCTCCATAGGGCCTCCACGTTACTTAGGACAGAGACATGGTAAAACTTGGGCTGACTGTTGCCGCATAGTCCACACCGGCCGAGGCGGGCGGTTTTGCCGCCTCTTTGGGTTGCGAATACATGCTAGAGCCCGTATCCTTCAGTAATCGATTATCGAAGATAGAGGATTTGAGATCGTATTGCTACTGAGGGCGTCCTCAGAGACAACAGGAGAAGGGCCCACGGTGGAAGTCGGAGTGAAGCACTGCTTGTTCCCCACGAGTAGTCGGGTCGGAATCAACCGTATGAATGATCACTCCATGCCCCTCTGCACGCCTGCCGCCACCGCCACCAACCAGAAGGGCGAAGGCTGATCATGCCCACTGTGGGCCTTCTGGGCGCTCTTGACACGAAAGGTGCAGAATACGCGTTTCTGCGCGATCGGATCGAAGGATCCGGGTGCGGCGTGATCATGATCAATGCCGGCGTCATGGCTGATCCGGATTACCCCGTGGACTATTCACGAGAGGATGTCGCTGCGGCGGCGGGGGTCGACATAACTGCACTATTGGCTGCAGGAGACCGCGGTGCGGCCGTGACCCGCCAAGCCGAAGGAGCCACCGCGCTCGTCGTCCGCCTTTTCGAGGAGGGTCGCATCGACGGGCTGCTGGGCATGGGGGGGTCGGGTGGTACCACGCTGGTGAGTCAGGCGATGCGTGGGCTCCCGGTGGGGTTTCCCAAGCTGCTCGTTTCGACAATGGCATCGGGAGATACGTCTCCATATGTGGATACTTCCGACATCACGATGATGTATTCCGTCGTCGACATCGCGGGAATCAACGCCGTTTCCGCGCAGATCCTGACCAACGCGGCCGCCGCCATCACCGGCATGGCTGTTGGCTACGAATCGGGCCGACCGGTTTCTCGAGGGCGACCCGCCGTGGGAGCCACCATGTACGGGACCACAACTCCGTGTGTGAGCACCGCAAAGCGGTGGCTCGAGGACGCCGGCTTCGAGGTGTTGGTCTTCCACGCCAACGGTCCCGGAGGTCGGGCGATGGAGGCGTTGATGCGAGACGGCCACATCGCGGCGGCTCTCGACATAACCACGACCGAACTAACAGACGAGCTAGCCGGGGGTACAACCACGGCCGGCCCCGACCGCCTCGAATTGGCCGGGTCGCTCGGGCTTCCGCAGGTGGTTTCGGTCGGCAGTGTGGAGCAGATCACGTTCTCCCCGCCGAGCGCAATCCCCGCAGAGTATGCAGACCGGCTGTCGTACGAACACAACCAATCGGTCACCCTGATTCGGAGTGACGCCAAGGAGATGGCACGACTGGGCCGTGTGATGAGCGACAAGCTCAACGCGGCCAAGGGGCCGGTGTCTGTCTTCCTGCCACTACGAGGCACCTCAGAGTATGCGGTCGCCGGCGCTGTATTCCATGACCCTGAGGCGGACGAAGCTCTCTTCGAGTCTCTCCGGGTCAACCTCGATCCCGAGGTCGAGTTGATCGAGATGGACACCCACATCAACGATCCCGTCTTCGCGGTAGCGATGGCCGAGAAACTCGCCGAGCTGTTCGGTGATCTGGAAGGGACTGTCAACCCGAAGGGGTCGACACCATGAACGGACGAGAGGCGCTCGCCAGGCTGCGCAAAACGGTCGCCGACGGCGGAGTGATCATCGGCTCGGGAGCGGGGACCGGCATCTCGGCCAAGCTAGCCGAGGCCGGCGGTGCCGACCTGATCATCGTCTACAACTCCGGTCGGTACCGGATGGCCGGTCGCGGCTCGCTTTCCGGCATGATGCCCTACGGCGACGCTAACGCCATCGTGCTCGACATGGCCGGCGAGGTTCTGCCCATCGTCGGCAACACACCGGTCCTGGCGGGCGTCTGCGGAACGGACCCGTTTCGAATCATGGGGAGCTTTCTCGACACCGTCGCCGCCGCCGGCTTTGTAGGTGTGCAGAACTTCCCGACGGTGGGGCTAATCGATGGGACCTTCCGACAGAACCTCGAAGAGACCGGAATCAGCTATGACCTCGAGGTGGCGATGATCAAGTCGGCGAGGGAGAAGGGCTTGCTCACCGCACCTTACGTATTCGATGCTCGTCAGGCCGAAGCGATGACTGGTGCCGGAGCCGATCTGGTTGTCGTCCATGTTGGGCTGACGGTGTCCGGATCAATCGGCGCCCAGACGGCTCGCTCGATGGATGAGTCCATCGACATGATCCAGGAACTCGGGGATGCCGCACGCGCGGTCAGAGATGACGTTCTAGTCCTGTTTCACGGCGGTCCGATTGCCGCCCCCGAGGACGTTGAACACGTACTCACCCGCACCACCGGAACCCATGGCTTCTTTGGCGCCTCGAGTGTTGAGCGTTTGCCGGTCGAGGCTGCGGTGACAGAAACGATGAAACAGTTCAAGAAAACAGCCAGGGGACGGCACACCTCTGGTGCCGGAAAGGAAGCACTCATATGACTGACGACCAGCAAGTCCTCAGCGGCGAGGCGATCTCCTGTGAGTGCGGTGCCGAACGAGGAGGGAGAACGTCATGACCCTTCCGACGGAACGCCGCTCCGATCCCGTCGCTCGCAATGTGCTGAGCGAGCAGGTCAAAGACCGCATCTTGCAGTGGATTCTCGAAGGAGAGCTGGCGCCCGGCTCACGCATCATCGAGACCAGGGTGGCCCGCGAACTCGGGGTCAGCCAAGCCCCGGTCCGCGAAGCGCTGCGTGACCTGACGACCCTGGGTGTTGTCGAGATGCAGCCCTATCGCGGCGCGAGCGTCCGACAGCCAAGCAAAACAGATCTAGTGGAGGCAATGGAGGTGCGCGCTGAACTGGAGGCGTTGGCCGCCCGCCAAGCCGCCACCAGGATGACGCAAGCGTGCCTTGACGAATTGCAGGACCTCATCGATGAGATGCACCGGCTGGCCGAGGCGGGAGACGCGCATGGTCACGCTCTCAACAACACCGCCTTCCACGGCACGGTTGTCCGGGCGTCCGGCAACAAGACGTTGTTGCGCATGTGGTCGATGCTGGAGCCCTATGCCAGGACCTATGTAACGGCGATGCTGCCTGGTACCGACCTCGTGTGGCTGGGGGATCGTCATAGCGCGATCGTTGAGGCCCTCACGGCCGGTGATCCAGAACAGGCAGCAGAGACGATGCGAGTGCATGCCCGTGAAGCCGAGGAGCTGGTGCTGGCCATGGATGAAGCGGCGTTTGGTGGAGCGGAGGTCAACGCTGACCTCTAGGTGAAGCTGAGAGTCCGGCCCGAACGTGTCCGGGCATTGACAAGTGAGAACGAAAGGCAGAGCCGCTCGGGCGGCTACAAAAAGGAGAAACGAATGTTGCAGCTGTCAGAGGAGATGTCAGGCGGGAGTGCTCGACTCCGAGTCGACGTATACGGACCGGAGCCACGCGAGCACGTCCTCGAGGACATGAACTTCCTCAACTACCGGCTCGCCAAGGTGAACATCGAGCCCGAGGTGACCCTGCCCGAACCCGACATCGTCTGGCACCAGGAAGGTGATAAGTCCATCTCGTACGACGGCAAGCGGATGACCTTCGTTGGTGACTGGGCGGCCGGACCGCTGCAGAAGGTCGTGGTCACCATGCTGGCTCTCAAGATGGAAGCCGAGGGGCTCCATCCGTTCCACTCGGCGGCGGTCAACTATCGGGGCAAGACCATGCTGTTCCTCGGTGGCGAATCGAACCACGGCAAAAGCATGGGTCAGATCGAGGCCTGTCGTCGCGGCGGCTTGCTCGTCGCTACCGAGACGACTGTGATTGACGAGGATGGCGTCGCCATCATGGGATCGGAAGATGTCTTCCTAAAGAAGCGCGCCGAGGGCACCGAACGGGCGGATAAGGCTGCACCGAACAAAGGTGTCGAGAAGTTCTTCGGGTCGATGCCCACCTGGGACGACTTCGAAGGACCGACCAATATCGACCTCGTGATCGTCCCGGCGATCGACGGCAACTTCGATCCCAGCACCGTCGAGATGGGCAAGTTCGAGGCCAGCTTCCAGACTCTGCACAGCTTGCAGAACTACTTCCTGCTGAACGAACTGCTTGCGGAGGGCCACGTCATGCCTATGGTCGATACCGAGGAGCTCAGGGCCAAGCGCGCCGAATACGTCAAGCGATTCGTTGCCCCCGGCCCTTCTTCATGATTCGGGCTGCCACGCCCCAGGTGCTGCTCGATGAAGTAGACAAGGTCTTCTGAGAGGTAACCATGAACCGTTTTCAGTACGCCCGACCGGAGACGGTGGGCGAGGCCGTGGCCCTGCTGGAAGAGCATGGCGACGATGCACGCCTGCTCGCCGGCGGTACCGACCTGGTGATCGAACTGCGCAACCGATGGGTTGAGCCCAAGGTCGTCATCGACTTGAAGCGGATTCCCGACCTGGCGCCGGCAATCGTAGAGCGTGATGGATTCCTGTCGATCAGTGCTTCCACTGTGATGACCGATATCGCCGAGGATGAGCGGGTGCAACGGTACTTTCCGGCATTGGTCGAGTCGGCTGTGGTGGTCGGTTCGGTGCAGATACGGGCCCGGGCCACCATGGCAGGCAACATATGCAACGGTTCTCCTGCGGCGGACACGGCACCACCATTGCTGGTGTACGACGCAGTCGTTGTAGTCGCGGGGTCGGACGGCGAGCGGCGGGTCCCCATCGATGACTTCATCGTGGGCCCCGGCAAGACGGCATTGCAGCGCGGCGAGCTGGTGACCGCGATTGAACTGCCCATTCCGGAGCGCCCCTACGGTGCGGCATATACACGCCTGACCCGGCGTCGCGGCACGGACCTCGCATCGATCACCTTGTGCGCCGGTGTCGACGCAGACGGGCAGGCTCGAATCGCCTACGGCAGTGTCGGCCCGAGGGCTTTCCTCGTCGAGGACGAATCCGGCATCCTCGGTGACTCAACCATCCCCTCTGAGGACAAGATTGATTCGCTCGACCAGATCTTTTACCGGGCTAGTCCATCCCTGAAATCATTGCGCGCCAGCCCCGACTATCGGCTGGCGATGCTGCGCGTGCTCGGGGCGCGCGCTCTGGAAACTGCGATTGGCCGGCTGACCAAGGAACTGGTCTCATGAACCGAACCCTCACTATCGAAACAACCATCAACGGTCGGCGACGGTCGCTGGATGTCGCGGTCAACCACACGCTGCTCGACGTGTTGCGCGACGACATCGATCTGACCGGAACCAAGGAATGCTGCGTCGTCGGCGAGTGCGGTGCCTGCACTGTGATCATCGACGGTCGGCCGATGAACTCATGTTTGATGCTCGCCGTTGAAATCGACGGGTCAGAGGTCACGACGGTAGAAGGCCTGGAACTGGAGGAGGGTCTCAGCCCCCTGCAGGGCGCGTTCCTCGACGAAGGTGCCACGCAGTGTGGGTTCTGTATTCCTGGTCAGCTGATGGCGGCAACCGCGTTGTTGCAGCAGAACCCAGATCCGACGGTGGAGGAGATCCAGGAAGGCCTCGCCGGCAACTTGTGTCGCTGTGCCGGATACGAACAGATCACTAAGGCTGTGCTGGCCGCGGCAAGGGGGGTGAAGCAATGAATGCTGTCGGCAGTTCACCGCGCCGGGGCGGTGGCTATGGGCGGGTCACAGGCCATCAGGAATACCTGGCAGACATCAAGCTCCCCGACGCCCTTCATGTGAAGCTGGTGACATTGGAGTGCGCTCGCGCCAGGATCAACGCGATCGATTCGACGGAGGCCGAGCAAGTGCCCGGCGTGCACTTCGTCATGACCGCCGCCGACCTCCCCGACCCGATGCCTCGCTTTGGTCCGCAATTCCAAGATCGGCCCGTTATTGCCGTTGGGGAGACCAAGTACCACGGCGAACCGGTTGCAGCCGTGGCGGCTGAGACCAAGGATGCCGCCGAAGAGGCTGCCCTCCTGGTCAAAGTCGACTACACGAAGCTGGAGGACGGCATCTTCAGCGTCGCTGACGCGCTTGCTCCGGACGCAGTCCTGGTTCAAGACCCGGCGTTGCGCGGTGCCAGCTCGTTTGCCCAAACGAACATCATTGACGAGAAGCACTTCGGCTGGGGTGACATAGACGACCAGGAGGCCCACCTGGTCGTCGAGGATTCGTTCCAGTTCCCGATGGTGACTCACTTCGCCATCGAGCCTCACGGATTCATGGCTGCTCCCGACGGCGACGGAATCGAGGTTTGGAGCACGATTCAACATCCGTACCTACTTCAGAAGATCATGGCCAAGATGCTCGACCTGCCGCTGTCCAAGGTCCGGGTCCACGCACCGGATCCGGGCGGCGGATTCGGCGGCAAACAGATCCCCAAATTCGAGCCGCTAGTGGCGTTCATGGCGTTGCGCGCCGGCCGCCCGGTGCGGCTGGTGCTCAGCCTTGACGAGACCTTTCAGCAGGTGCGCCGCTCGTCGGCCGAGATCCGGGTCAGGGCCGGATTCACCGCCGAAGGGGTCTTCACCTTCATGGACATAGAAACCAACTTCTTGGTTGGTGCCTACGTTGACATTGCCGACCGGGTCGTTTCGAAGTCGAGCTACTCCGGGGCAGGGCCTTACCGCATCCCGGCCGTCAAGATCATCGGTAGAACGATCTTGTCCCACACCACACCATCGACCGCGTTCCGCGGGTTCGGGATCCCACAGATCGGCTGGGCGCGAGAGTCGCTCATCGACGAGGCGGCGCTGCAATTGGGTATCGACCGCCTACAGATTCGGCTACTCAACCTGGCTCGTTACAAAGAGCCGTTCATCCCGAGCGAGGAGGCCGATGGCGATTGGGAGCAGACCGTACGCACAGCGGCGAAACGAATCGGTTGGGGTGATCCGCTGCCGCCGAATCGGGGTCGCGGCATCGCAGTTGGCCTCAAATCAGGTCCGACTACTGGCCTGTCCTATTCAACCGTCCGCTTGCTCTACGACGGCAGCGCCATGGTGTACGCCGGAACCTCAGACATGGGCCAAGGTGCCCGTACCATCTTCGCCCAGATTACGGCCGAAGAACTCGGCGTCCCGCTGGATGACATCACCGTCGTCATGGGGGACACCTCTGTCGTTCCTTACGATCAGCAGACCTCGGCCAGCCGATCCTCGGTGCTGATGGGAACTGCTGTGCAGCGCGCCTGTTTCGAGATCCAGGGCAAGGTCCGGGCGATGGCGGCGAAGCTCTACAACGTCGACGAAGGCGATATCAAGGTCGACCAGGGAAGACTCCTGCTGCCAGACCGGGAGTTCAGCGTCGTCGACGTCATGCAGGAGGCTCTCGCCCCGCTCGGAGGTGAGGTGATCGGCAATGGCGAAATGCGGAAGGACAAGGAACCGGATCATCCGTTGGGAGGCACGGCCGCATTCTTCGAGTTCAACTGCACCGCGTCTGAGGTCGAGGTCGACATGGAGACCGGGCATGTCACCTTGGTGAAACACGTCACGGTGGGCGACGTCGGCAAAGCGCTCAACCCATTGCAGGTGACCATGCAAGACGACGGTGCTGCCATCATGGGCCTGGGACACACCCTGATGGAGCACTACATATTCGACAACGAAGGGCGGGTGCGGAACATCGGGGCGATCGACTACCGCATCCTCACCAGCATGGATCTGCCGCTCGATCTACACAGCGAGAGCGTGGAGAACGCCGACGGTCCCGGTCCCTACGGGATCAAAGGCGTGTCGGAAGGAAGTCTGCTCGTCACTGCCCCAGCAGTAGGGGCCGCAGTGCGCGAAGCGACGGGCAAAATAATCCGAGACCTACCGCTCACCCCACAGCGGGTGTGGGAAGCACTTCAGGAGGACGAGAATGGATCCTGAGAAGGAAGTCGGACCGGTCAGGGATATGCCTGCGGCGAAAGTCGTTGAGGCTGCCCAGTTTGTTAAAACGGGCAAGAGCTACTCGCTTTCGGTTCCCCGGTTTCCGGGGATGCCACTCTTCCCGGGGCATCCGCCGTTCCAGGTGGTCAACTACCGGACCCCGCCCGGGATCATTGCTGGCAACGTGGAACCGTGGGGCCCGCCCAACGAGGTCAACCTCGGCTACATGGCGGAGTACCTGATGGCCTGTTCGCATTCAGGTGCGCACATCGACGGGCTAGCGCACATGACCATTGGCGAGGACAACCATTGGTACGGCGGCGGGAACACAGCGGACCACCTCACCGACCACGGGCCAAACTTTGGCGATGCCGCGAAGCTCCCGGCGTTCTTTACCCGGGGGGTCTTGCTCGATCCTCCAACGTACCGTGGAGTTGACGCACTGCCTGCTCACGAGCCGGTGAGTGCCGACGAGCTGCAGGCGGTCGCAGCGGCGCAGGGTGTCGAAGTGAAGCCTTGGGATGTTGTGCTCATCAGGACCGGCTATCTCAAATACTGGCCAGATGCCGAGAGGATGAATGAGCATCTCACCGCCGGGCCCGACCTATCGGCGGCGGAATGGCTCCTAGAAAGCGGCGTTGTTGCCACCGGCACCGACACCGAGACCTACGAAGTAATGCCAACACCGGATCGCGGTGATCCGCCCAATCCGCAGCCGGTGCACACGAAGCTGCTCATCGAGAACGGTATCTATCTACTGGAGAGCATCTACCTCGAGGACATTGCCCGTGACAAGGTGTACGAGTTCCTGTTTGTGATGTTGCCGCTGAAGATCAAGGGGGCAACCGGCTCGATGGTGGACCCGCTCGTGGTCATCTAGCCGAGGAAGCAATAGGAGCACGGAATGAAAGCTCTGGTTGTCACCGAGCCGAACGAATTCGCCATCGAAGAGCTGCCGATGCCGGTCGCTGGCGAAAACGAGGTCGTCGCACGCGTGCGTGCAGTCTCGATCTGCGGCACGGACGCGCACTTGATCGCCGGACACTATCCGAATTTCTGGCCGCCGAGTTTTCCCTTCACTCCGGGTCACGAATGGGCCGGCGAGTTGGTCGAGGTGAGTTCAGGCGCCGCCGATTTGGGCTGGAAGGTTGGCGATCGGGTGTGCGGTACCTCACATGATGCCTGCGGGTTCTGCCAGAAGTGTGTGGAGGGGCGCTACAACCTGTGCGAGAACTACGGCAACATGGCGGTCCATCGCCAGTACGGCCATAACTATCAGGGCAGTTTCGCCGAGTTCGTGCTCCACGGTGTCAAGTCGATCTTTCGTCTTCCCGACGAGATGGACTTCGCGACCGGTGCGGTGATCGATCCAGCGTCGATAGCCCTGCACACGGCAAACCGCGGAGGAGTGCGGCCCGGGGATACGGCCGTTGTATTCGGACCAGGGCCGGTCGGTTTGTTGGTGGCCGATGCGTGTCGCATCCGCGGCGCCGCCCACGTTATTGTCGTCGGCCGCGGTCAGCGGCTCGAGCTGGCTGCGTCGATGGGCAACGAGGTGATCAACTTCGAGAAGGTGAACCCGGTGGGAGAGATACTGGAGATCACCGACGGTCACGGTGCCGATGTCATCCTGGACTGCGCCGGCGTATCTGAGACGTTCCAGTGGTCAATTCCAGCGCTACGCAAAGGCGGTCGGATTGCCGCGGTCGGGATTCCCGTGCAACGGGTCGATCTCGACTTCCAGGAGCTCGTGCTCTACGAGAAGGAACTCGTCGGGGTGCGGGCGACCGCAGGGGAGATGCGTCACGTGTTACCGCTGGTCGCCGATGGCTCGATCCGGGCCAAGGAGCTGATCACGCATCGCTTCTCTCTCGATGAGTTTGCGGAGGCCCTGGCGACCTTCAACGAGCGTCGCGGCGGTGCCATGAAGGTGATTGTCGAACCGTGAGAATCCTGGTTCTTTGCACCGGGAACATCGGTCGTTCGCCGCTGGCAGAAGTGATGTTGCGCAAGGCGCTGGCGAGCGGTCTTGGCGTCGAGGACGCAGAGTTGGCGGATCGCGGATTTGTCGTGACCTCTGCGGGAATCGCCGCACCCGAAGGTCATCCCGCATCGCGCCGCAGCATCGCGGTAGCCGCCGGTCGGGGGCTCGACCTGAGCAATCACAGCGCCACTCAGCTGACCGCGCTGGCTGTGGCTGCGGCCGACCGCATCTACTGCATGGACGGGGGCCAGCTGGCGGCAGTGAAGGCAATCGATCCTGCAGCGGCTTCGAAGACCGGGTTGATCGCAGGGGAGGGGATCGAAATACCCGACCCCCACTACCAGGACGACGAGTTCTTCTGGCGGGTTGCCCAACAGGTCGAAGCGGCCGCGCTGAGCCGGGCTGCAGAGCTTCTCGAACAGGTCTCGTAGCGACACAGCAAGCTGCCATGCGTGTTTGACTCGGTTGTTTGGGACGGCGATAATTCACATAATCGATTATCGAGGATGGAGACACCGTGACGTTTGCCTACGCGTTCGACTACTCGCATGGGTTGACCCTGCCTGAAGTTGCCTCGCTGATTGGGGGGAAGGCGGCAAACCTCGGTGTGATGTCGCGAGAGTTGGGGCTACCTGTGCCTCCCGGATTCGCAATCAGCACGACGGCTTGCAAGCTCTATCTCGAGAACGGCTGGCCCTACGGGCTCGACAGCGAGATCAATGATCAGATGAGCCGGCTCGAGAAGACGGTGGGTCGTGGATTCGGCGATCCCAATGATCCTCTGCTGCTCAGCATTAGGTCGGGTGCGCCGGTGTCGATGCCGGGAATGATGGACACCATCCTCAACCTCGGCCTCAACGATGAAACCGCCGCTGCACTCGAGAAGGTCACGAGCGATCCGAGTTTTGTGACCGCTTGCCGGGCTCGTTTTGAAGAGACCTATCTGGACATCGTTGGCGCTGTAGTTCCGGACGATCCATGGTTGCAGCTGCGCGGAGCGATCGAAGCTGTGTTCCGCTCATGGAATAGTGATCGAGCCCGCAGCTACCGCGCCCGTGAGGGAATCGCGGATGACCTCGGTACCGGCGTCATTATCCAGACGATGGTGTTCGGGAACCGCGGAGAGGACTCGGCTACCGGGGTCCTCTTCACGAGGAATCCCGCCACCGGCGAGGACGTGCTCTACGGAGATCTGATGTTCAACGCCCAGGGCGAAGACGTTGTGGCCGGTACGCATCAGACAGAGCCGATAGCAGTTCTCGACCAAAGAATGCCCAAGATCGCAGCGGAACTGAGGGCTTACGCCGCGATGCTGGAGCGCCACTACTCCGACGTGTGTGACATCGAATTCACCATCGAGCAGGGTCGTCTGTGGATGCTGCAGACCCGGATAGGCAAGCGCAGCCCGCAGGCGGCGCTACGAATTGCAGTTGAAATGGCCGAGGACGACGAGTTTCCGCTAGATAGGGCGGAGGCCGTTGCCCGGGTCGCCCACCACCTGGCCGACCCGCCGGTGGCGCCGGCCGAGCGGACGGCGGATGCAGTAGCCGCCGCAGTCGGCCTGGGCGCATCACCTGGGATCGCAGTCGGTGAGATCGCGACGACACCCGAAGCCGCGGTGATCATGGCCGAGGCCGGCAAGGATGTGCTGCTGGTCCGTCGGGAAACCTCTCCGGATGATGTACACGGCATGGCCCGGTCGGCTGGGATCTTGACCACCACCGGCGGCCTTGCCAGTCACGCTGCGGTCGTTGCTCGCGGTTGGGGCATCCCGGCGGTTGTCGGCGCCGCTGCCGTCGAGGTCGTCGACGATGCGGTCACGATCGACGGAGACCTCTTCGAATCAGGAGAGGTACTTACTATCGACGGAGGCACCGGCGAAGTGTTTGTCGGAGCCATCACCAGCGGGGCGGAGATCGTCCCCGAAGCGAGCACCCTGTTGGCCTGGGCAGAACAGCATGGAATCGAGATTGAGGCGGAATCACGGGAACCGGGAGAAGCGATGGGCGAGACGTTTGAAGGCTCAGACATAAGTCGAGAAGACATCATCCACGTATTGCTGATCAAGGGATTCGTCGTACTCGACGACCTTGCGCACATCCTCTTCGGCGACTCGGAAGCGATCGGCCGAGAGCTGGACGAGATCGTTGCGGACGGGCTTGCTGAGTTGCTTGGCGGGAGTGCGCTCGCCGGGATGTTCCAGCTGACCGAGGACGGGAAGGCTGTCGGAGCCGAGAGGGTCGCTGCAGACCGCGAGCAATGGGGTCTGGAGAACGCCGTGCAGGCGCTCGACGATCTGCTCCCGCTCGATCTGCGGATGAAGGAGATAATGACGGGCTGGCAGCTGCGGGAAGTGGAGGGCCAGCAGGTAATCAATGATCACAGCGACGAAGCCCACGATGCCGCCATCCTGGCGGACTTCGGAGCCCTCCATGTGGACGCCGGAGTGTGGCTGGGTTCACTTGCCGAAGGGCTGCCGCGCCTTGAGTCTTACGTCGCCCGCCTCGATCGAGCCGCCGGGCTGGTCGATGAAGGCAATACCGACTATCTGGCATCACCGCGCCTCGACAGCTATCACAACGTGTGGTTCGAACTACACGAAGACTTGATTCTGCTGGCAGACCGCACCCGCGAGGAAGAAGTGGCCGCCGGCCGGGCCTAGCCCTTCGCAAGGAGGGAGGGAGCCTATGCCTGACCCAAACGAGACATCGGCCGAGGACTATTTCGATCGCAGGGAGGGCGGCCGTAGCGAACGCAGCGGCTCGATCACTCACATGGACGATCTGGCCAGCTATGAGATCGCGGCAGGTTTGTTCTTCCGCCCCATGTTTGCCGAGAACGTCTCATTGAACTTCGTCACGTTCCCTCCGAATAGCGGCTTCCCAACACACGTCCATCCCGAGGAGCAAATCAGCATCGTGCGGGAAGGCGAGATGGAATTCACCGTCGGCGATGTCACCCGAATGGTTCGGCCGGGTGATGTCGTCCACATGCCTCCGGACGTCCCCCACTCGGGAAGGACTTTCGACAGCAGCTGCCGGCTGATCGACGTATTCGCCCCGAGCCGCTCCGGGATTCGCGACGTTATCGCGGCTGCCAATCCGGTGCGTGCCGCCGAGGTCGACCGGTGGTGGTTCGACGAGAACGAGGTTGTCGACTAACGGGTCAGTCGTCCTTACCGAACCGGCTCTCACCGTCCTCCCCGGTGTGGATGTGATGTGAGATCGAGTGATCGACTTGCGAGAACATGTCGCCGGTCTTCATGTAGTCCCATGTCGCCCATACCGCCGCGGCGAGCAACAACAGGGACCACCAGCCTGCCCAGAGCCACAGCGCGACAAACACCGGAATGCCGACGACAATCCACAAGACCACGACGAGGATCAATCGGGTACGTGGCGAAATGGGTTTCTCGGTGCCGTAGACCATGACATCTCCTTAGACCTATCTCCCATCTTGCCCCACCAGCCTGGATGTGGGAAGGCCTAAGCGACGACCGGTGCTAAGTGCTCGGCAAACCTGCCCAAGTTGGCAGGGTCATGCGGCGCGGCAAAGTGGGCGATGACGTGATCGGCCCCGGCTTGGCGATAGGCGGCAACGAGCTCCGCAAACGGCCTCGGGCCGATGTCGGTCTCGGCCTTGACCGACACAGTGATGTCGTGCGGATCCCGCCCGACGTCGGCACAGTGGAGGCGCAGAACTCCGATCAGTTCGGCCAGTTCGGCGGGTTCTCCTCCTGGGAAGTTCCATTCATCGGCCCACTGTGCGGCGATACGCAGAGTGCGTTTGCGGCCCTTGCCACCGATCAGCAGCGGTGGCCGGGGGCGCTGGATGGGTTTGGGGTTGCACATGGCATCGCGGAGTTTGTAGTGGGCTCCATCGAAGTCAAACCGATCCTGTGTGAGCAGCCCGCTGATGACAGCACACGATTCCTCGAGTCGATCGAAGCGCACCGGCCATGGAGGGAGATCGATACCGTAGGCCGTGTGTTCCTCCTCGCTCCAGCCGGCGCCCAACCCCAGCTCGAGCCGACCGCCCGAAGCCACGTCCACGGTGGCTGCCATGTTCGCTAGCACCGCGGGGTGCCGGTGCGTATTGCCGGTGACCAGGACCCCGAGCCGGATGCGCTTGGTGACTCCAGCCATGTAGGCAAGCATCGTCCAACCTTCGAGACAGGGCCCGGTGGGATCACTGAAGATGGGATAGAAGTGGTCGAAGGTCCAGCCCGTCGAGTAGAGCTCGATTTGGTCAGCTTCCTTCCAGAAGTCGACCATCGGCCCCCATTCCGCGTGCTGGGGGCGGGTCTTGAACGACACCTTCATCGTCAACCTCCTGGTAGCGGAGCGTAGATGCGTTGGCGTTTCTCTCACTGCAGGCACTCGGTGTGCCGCGGCGCGAGCCGCAGCGATTGCATCGGCAACTCCCACGCCGTGTCATCCCGCCAGTCGGCGTCGGAGGCGAGGGTGATCGGAGCCACCTACGGGCTACCCGATCAAAGCGCTCCGTCCATGTCGAGGACAGGCCGCGACCGCGCTGTCCCAATGCCTCAACCCATCATTCAGCGTAGAATACCCGCCCCGAAATCCCATCAACCAGGACCCACAGAACCATGAGCAAATTCAAGGTCGTACTGACGGACAACATCTTCCCGGATCTCCTCATTGAGAGAGAGATGCTCGGCAAGGTCGACGCTGAGCTAGTCGAAGTAACCGACCTCGCCACCCTTGCGGACGAAGTCAAGGACGCCGACGCCGTCATGAACACGTACGCACAGGTGACTTCCGAAATCATTGGCGGAATGGAGAAGTGCAAACTCATAATCCGCAACGGCATTGGTGTAAATACCATCGACGTGGATGCCTGCAACGCCAAGGGCATCATGGTCGGCAACATTCCGACGTACTGCATAGAAGAAGTGGCTACTCACGCCGTGTCGTTGATGCTGGCTCTGAACCGCAAGCTCTTTCTGTACAACCGAACCGTCCGCGAAGGCATCTGGGATGTGAAGCAAGGTATGAAGATCAACTCCGTGGTCGGTGCGACACTCGGCCTGGTTGGCTTTGGAAACATCCCTCGACTGGTCAACGAGCAAGCTCAGGCTTTAGGCATGAGTGTTCTTGCCTACGATCCTTTCGTCACCGCGGAGGACATCGCGGAAGCCGGTGCCACCAAGGCTGAGATGGACCAGATCATCGCCGAAAGTGACTTCATCTCGATCCACTGTCCCCTTACTAGGGAAACCCGCGGGATGTTTGACTACGAGGCTTTCACGGCAATGAAAGACTCCGCCTACCTGATCAACACCGCTCGCGGCCCGATAGTCAACGAATCCGATCTGGGTCGCGCGCTTGAAGAAGGCTTGATAGCCGGTGCCGGCCTGGACGTGCTGATGGAGGACAAAGGTCAGACCGATCACCCGCTCTACAAGTTCGAGAACTGCATCATCACGCCACATGCTGCCTGGTATTCAGAGACTTCCATCCTGCGCCGCCGTACCCAAACGGTGGATAGTGTGATCGAGGTGCTCGAGGGTCGTGAACCTCACTCCTTTCTGAATAGGGCTGCGCTGGAGTCCTGAGCCGGCGGTTTCCAGCGGTCGCAATGAGGAGGCCATCCTTGCGGGGCTCTTGTCGGCCCGGGCCCGGCCATGCGCTTGAACACAGTGATCCGGCGCCGCAGGTCGTCGGCATGTTGCCCATCCGATAATCCCTGATCCGGCGGCCCATCGGCGCCGTCGTTGCAGGACAACACGACGTGTGGGCCATAGCCCGCCGCTGCATGAGCCTCGACGCGCATCCGACTCATCGAACCCGACCCGCAACCCAGGAGATGGCAACACTCGAAGCAACTGGTCGAAACGCAACAACAGGGCCCACATGGTCTCATCCCATACACCACACGTCAGCCCGTCACCGCGTCTTGAAAGAGCCTCTCATTGGGTGTCCTCAATCTCCGGAAAGGGCACGTAGATGCGCTGGCGTGCGTGGAACCGAAGATGTCGGGTATAGCCCGCAGCTCGGGCAGCGGCGATGACTTCCGGCATACCCCACGCCGTATCACCAGGTCGGTGCGCATCCGACGCCATGGTCATCGGTACGCCTGCATCGTGGAACATCCGGAGGAAGGTGGGAGCCGGATAGACCTCTTTGGGAGCCTGCCGCAAACCTGCACTCGATACCTCGACTGCAGTGCTGGTGGTAACGGCCGCCTGCACGACGGGTGCGTACAGATCGACCGGAGCAGGGTCGAGATGGGCGCCGGTGCGCTTCACGAAGTCGGCGTGTGCGAGTACGTCGACCAAGCCTGAAGCCGCCAGGGCAGCTTCGGCCGCGAAGTACTTCTCGTAGGACCTGCGCACTCCCAGGCGCGCAAACTCTGCGAGACCCTCCGCTCGATCCGGCCACCATGCTCCCACCCAGTGCACCGACCCAATGAGGAAGTCGAATGGATAGGGCGCGAGCAGTTCGACAATCTTCTCTTCGGTTCCCGGCTGGAAGTCGACCTCCAAGCCCAGTTTGACCGGCAAGCCTCGCTGCTTGGCATCGAGCACGACCTCGACGTACCTGCCAAGCGACAGGTTTCGCTCCGTGCGCACGATTTCGGCGATCTCGGCGGCAAGGAGTGGGTTCGGATCTTCTTCCCACCAGCGCCCCAGAACCGACTCCGATTCGGCGCAGCGATAGAGATGCTCGGTGAAGCCGACCTCGGTGCAACCGCGCTCGAGCGCGGTCTCGACGAAGCTATCTATGTAGCCCGGCGGATACTCGCCCATCGGGGGCACGTCCGACTCGGGATGGTGGGGATGAAGATGGAGGTGATAGTCGCTCATTAGGTCCTTTGGTTGCGAACATACAGGATCAGGGTGGCGGCAACGAGCAATACCGTCGTACTGAACCACCACGCCGCGGTGAATGAGAACGTGTCGGCGATCCATCCAAAGACCGGCGGTCCGGCAGCGGCTCCGACGTACTTGCCGAGCTGGGTCACTCCGGTAGCCGCCGCCGGCGCATTTGGGTTGTCTCTGACAACGGCGAAGGTAAAGAGACCGGCCCAGCCCCAGGCAGCGGCAAAGGCAAGCAGCGATCCTCCGTACAGACCTGCGGTTCCGCCCAGATTCAACAGAACCATTCCGACGGCGCCGGTTGCGATCATCGCGGCCACGGCCGTCAAGTCCGCTTTCTGGCTTCGATCGATGAAGAATCCAGCAAGAACTCGCGCCGAGAGCCCGACGAAACTTCCCAAGGCAAGTAGCAATCCAGCTGTCGATTCGGCCACACCGATGTCGACCGAGTAGCTAACGATGAAGCTGCCTAGGGTGTCGCCGCCGCCGGTCCCGAGGCCAACGGCCACGGCGAGCACCAGCAGCAAGGATAAGGGTGTGCTCGGTCGAGCTCTGTCGCCGTTGGGGCGCAGTGGGGCCGGGTTGACCACGTAGCGCGCTTCTCGACGCGGTATGGATGCGGCCGCGACCAACGCCAGGGCGGCGCCGAGTCGAAATCCCCATTCCCAGCCGATGGAGACGGTGATCGTAGGGACCGCCAATCCGGCAAGCAGAGCCGCCACGGGGACCGAGGCGTGCCGGAGACCGAAGACAAACCCTTGCCGGGCCGGATGAACACATCGCGCCACCGTGAGGTTCGAGGCGATCTGACCCAGCGAGCTGGCCACTCCACCGATGACCAGGAACGCGGCAAGTCCAAGGTAGGAATCGGCAAGCCAGCCGACGCCACCCAGGCTGAGAGCGGCCAGCAGCGCAGCCAGGCGGAGTGCGGCCGCCCAGCCGACCCGTTCGCTCAAACGACCCATCGGTGGAGAGACAACTGCCGCGACGCCGAAGAAGACGCCGATGAGAATGCCTAGACCGGTCAGCGAGAAGTCGATGTCGGCCCGCAGTTGCACGGCCGATGCTGCGATCAGGAAACCGGGGAGCATCCCGACCGCGGTTGCTGCGAATGCAGGAACTACCCCGCGCCAAGCCACGGCTGCTTGCGGGTGCGGTTGTGCCGTCATAGCGGCCCGGCCCGCCGCATTGGCGCCGGCCTCAACAAGCCTCTAACTGGTAGCCGTCAGTTTCTCGTAAAGCGACTTGGCGTTCCACTCGTTGATGTAATCCATCATGTATTCCTGGCCGATATCCACCGGGTAGCGGTCTTTGAAGTGGACCCGCTCCATCGTCTCTTCCTTCGACCAGCCCTTGGCGACGGCGACGGCGACGGCCGTCTTCCACTCCATGAGCATCGAGCGTTGTACTGCCAGGTACTCCTTGGTCGTTACCGGACCGTGGCCGGGTACAACGTGATCGACTTCCAGTTGCCCGATTCGTTCGAGAGCGGCCAGCCAGCCATCGACATCAGACGTCATTAACCAGGTCTGGCATTCGCTGAAGATCGTATCGCCGGTGAACACCGCCCGTTCCTCGGGAACATGAACGGCAATCTGCCCCGGTGTATGTCCCGGCGTGTGGAGAAGCTCAAACGTATGTCCACCCACCCGGAGCGTCAGATCACCGCTGAAGACGATCTGGCCCTTGTTGGGATCGGCGTAATACTCGTCGCGATCGGGGAAGATCTCCTCGCCAGCGGGATCGTCGGTCGGTAGCGCCTCTTTGGCATATGCAAACGGATCGAGTTCGGGACCGACAACCATGAAGTTGTCATAGACGCCCTGATGGTGGACGACTTGGCCCGCGCCCTTGAAGTAGTAGTTGCCAAAGATGTGGTCGACGTGATGCTCGGTGTTGATGACGTAGCGGATCGGACCGTGCTGCTCCGCGTCCTTTCTCATCTGAACGGCCTTGGTAGGCAGCTGCGGTGTGTCGATTACGACGACGCCATCGGATGTCGTTACATAGCTCGGGTTGCAGCCGCGCACCTTGGTTTCGGTGAAGATATTGCTGGTGACGTTCTCCATTGGTTCTCCTGCCTATTGGGTCGCCGTGAGCCCACCATCGATGGTGAGGATCTGCCCCGTGACGAACGATGATGCGTCGGATGCGAACAGCAGTACCGGACCTAGCAAGTCCTTGGTTTCGCCGACCCGGCCTATCGGGATGCGGCTGACCACGCCAGCCTTGAAATCCGGATCGTCGAGCAGCATCGCTACCTGTGGCGTATCGACGAAAGTAGGTGCAATGGCGTTCACCGTGATTCCATACTTGGCCCACTCAGTGGCCCACTGTCGGGTGAGCGAACTAACCGCTCCCTTGGCGGCAACGTAGGCCGAATAGCCCGCATTGATACCTAGCTGAGCGCGTACCGACGAGATGTTGATCACCTTGCCGCCTTCGCCCTGCTTGACCATCTGTTTGACCGCAGCCTGGGTGGGCAGCAGCGTTGCGGTCAGGTTCAAGTCCATGATCCAGTTCCACTCTTGCTCGGGGTAGTCCTGGGCCTCAAACAACACCTTGCCTGCGCCGCCGCCGATGGCGTTGACGATGATGTCGAGCCGGCCGTAGTGGGCGACCGTCTCGGCTACGGCGCGCTCGGCTGCTTCCTTGTTCGTCAAGTCGGCGGCTATAGGAAGGGGTTGGGAGCCCGCTTCCCGCATGCGTTGGCACGTGCGATCCAAGCCATCCCCATCTCGATCAACGACGGCAATCGAGGCGCCCGCCTCGCACATCCCGGCGGCGAGGGCGGATCCGATGCCGCCGCTCCCACCAGGAATGAAGGCGACCTTGCCCTCCAGGCTGAACATATCGATATTGCTCATCGGTTCCCTCTCTTTAGTCACCTTCAGTTGTGGTGGCACCTCTACCTATGCGCCGCCAGGAACCCTTTGACCGCGCTCTCGACATGGGGGGCAGAGATCCCGTATTTGTCGAGGAGCGCATCGTTTGGCCCGGACTCGCCGAAGACGTCCTGGAGCCCGTGTCGTTTCATCGGCAGGGGTGAGTTCTCGGCAAGCGCCTCGGCGATCGCTCCACCAAGACCGCCGACGATCGTATGCTCCTCGCTGGTCATCACCAGGCCCGTCTTTTCGGCCGCAGCGACCACGGCATCGACGTCGAGCGGCTTGATCGTCGGCACGTGCACCAGATGGACATCGATCCCGTCTGCGGCGAGTTTCTCACTGGCCTCGAAGGCGCGGGCAGTCTGGGTACCGGTGGCAAACAACGTCAGGTCGCTTCCTTCGCGCACCGTGACCAGCTTGCCCAGCTCGAACTTGTAGTCCTCATCCATAAGGATCGGCGTGTTGGGACGTGTCAGCCGGAAGTAGACCGGGCCTTCGTATTCGATGATTGCTTCGAGGGCGGTCCGAGTTTCCACTTCGTCGACCGGGGCGACAACGGTCATGTGCGCCATGGCCCGCATGATCGAAACGTCATCGAACATCAGGTGGGTCTTGCCCGTCATCCCTGCCAGCAGCCCGGCGTAGCCGCCCATCATCTTGACGTTGGCGTTGGGTTGGGCGATCAGCACCCGGATCGAGTCATGGGCCCGCGAGACGATGAAGCAGCTAAAGGTGCTGACGATGGGGATCAAACCCAGCGTGGCCATGCCAGCCGCCATCCCCAGCATGTTCATTTCGGTGATGCCCATCTGGAAGAAGCGATCTGGGTAGGCCTTCTCGAAGATGTCGGTCCTTGTGGAGCTTCCGGTGTCACCATCGAGGACGACAATGCGATCGTTGGTAGCCGCCAATTCGGTGATCGTCTCGCCAAACGCAACCCGGAGCGCCTTGCCTGGTGCCAGCGTCGTCATTCTGCACCCCCTTCACCTAGTTCCTCCATCGCTTGGGCAAACTCCTCGTCGGTCGGCACCTTGCTGTGCCACTTGTAGTTGCCCTCCATGTACGAGACACCCTTGCCCTTGACGGTGTGTGCCACGATCGCCACAGGAACCCCGCTCACCTCTTTGGCCGCAGCGAGCGTGCTGAGAATCTCGGGGATGTTGTGCCCATCCATCTCCATGGTGTGCCAGCCAAATGCACGCCAACGGTCGGCGAGTTGGGATTCGGTGTACGGCGTGATCCGCTCTTCAACCGATGAGCCCGTCCACCCGAACTGTTGGAGCTTGTTGTGGTCGATGATGGCAATGATGTTGTCGAGCTTGTAGCGGGCTGCGACGTGGGCACCCTCCCACACCACTCCCTCGTTGCACTCTCCGTCGCCAAGCATCACATAGGTGGTGAAGTCACGCCCGGCGGCACGGCCGCCCAGTGCGATCCCCAGCGCACCGGCGAAACCGAGACCCAGCGAACCCGATGACATATCGATTCCCGGGGTCACCGTCATGTCGGGATGACCCTGCAGGCGGGAGTCGATGGCGTCGAATGTGAGCAGCTCTTCGACCGGGAAGAAGCCGCGCAGCGCCAACATCGTGTACAGCGCAATCGAGCTATGACCTTTGGACAGGACAAATCGATCGCGGTCGGGCCATTCGGGCTCCTCGGGGCGAACGTTCATTACCCCGAAGTACAGAGCAGCCAGCATCTCAGCCGCTGAGTAGGGACCACCGACGTGACCGCCGCCGGCATGCTTGACCGCCTCGAGGATGCGGACCCGGGCTTGCCGGGCGTACTCCGCCATGTCCTCCGGCGTGTATGTCATTGTTGCTTGGGTCATGAATGCTGTCCTCCTCGGATGAGCTCTAGTCCTCTTCGTACGAGCCCGGAACAACCGGGGGAGAGAACGACGTGACCATCGTCAGCGGCTCGTCACCGTCATTCACGGTTTGATGATGAAGGCCGATCGGGATGTAGACCACCGTGCCCGGCTCGAGATCCACCGTGTTGAGAGGGGAGACGAGCTTGCCCGTGCCCGAGACGATGTAGATGACTTCCTCTTGGGTGGGATGGACATGACCTTCGGGGGCTGAACCGGCAGGGAACTCGGAGAAGCCGACGGTGATGTTCTTGGACCCGGTAACCGACGGTCCGACGTAGTGAAGCCAGCTTCGACCCGGCAAGTCGAAGACCTCGGCCTTTTCCTTTTTGACGGCCTTGAGTGGTTCCACGAAGCGCCTCCTTGGGCTCCACTGCTCATCAGCTGAACAGATCATCGATTATCGAGTATCTAGGATAGTTGGTGGTGGAGAGTGCGGTCAAGGTCGCGGATTCATTGAGGATTCTCTCTTTGCTGCCGAAGGTCCCGCGACCACATTTGGCGTCATTCGACATCGAGGGTCCTCAACATCTCATCCCAAATGACGGGGTCGGCCAGGCTGTGGAGCCGGGCAACGGCGAACTCGATCTGCTTCATACAGGTGCCCTTCCACACGCCGGACTCGATGAATTCGTCGTGTTGGGTCGTGAGGTCGTAGTCGATCAGATCTGAGCAGTTGTTGCTTCCGAATTCGTCCTCGAACTCCGCCATCACCAACTGGACCAGACGGCGGGCCGTTCTCTTGGCCCTGCGATGGTCTGCGATGCGCCCGCCAGCGAGCTTGCCGACGGCAAGCGCCGCCCCTGAGATCGCACCGCATACTCCGCCGCTGTAGGCAACACCGCCATTGAGCACCATCGCCGCAGATGAGTCCGCGGCATCGGGAAGCCCGTAGAGCTCCTGGAGTGCAACCATTGCCGACTCGGCGCAGCCGTAGTTGTTGTCATCTCGCAAGAACAGGCTGCGGGCCAGCTCGATGGCGGTTCTGGACTCGGGACTGTCGTCGGGGAATGTCATGATCCTTCTTGCCGGCCAGGGGCTCGATCGCATCGTCGCCACGACCGCGGCACCCATCTTGGTTCTATCCCGCTCCCAAAGTGGATGCGATCGCATGCTGCACATGGCGGCGCTACCCACTCCGTCACCCGGGATGAGGGCTACCGATCCTCAAGTAGGGAGTCCCAGTGGCAGTGGCCCGTTCGCCCATATCTTCAAGAAAAACGGTGGCAGCGGTTTGCCCGCTGCCACCGTTGATCGCTAGCTGTCTATGTCCTACCACTCGCAGACGTTGTCGGCGTCACACTCGGCCTGAACACCGATCAACTCGATAATCTCGAGGGCACGATCACCGTCGAGCGGAATCGGGTCGCCAACGCTGCCGTCAGCGTTGAACGGGGTGTAGGCGCGGGCGACATCGTTGACGCCACCATCGCTGTATGTACCCGAACCGGTGACACCTTCGTAGTCGATGTCGTTGCCGGCCCTGATCTCTGCCAGGCACTCTGCATACGTGTAGCAAACGGTTCCCGGGGGCTCTCCAACGTCATTCATGGCCTGTGCCCATGCACTTGCGGCGTACGAGCCACCGTACTCGACGGCCAGTGCCGTCTGCACGAGCAGGTCGTACGTCGAGAAGTGATACAGGTCCGCTGCAGGGCCGAATTCGGCCTCATTCACCGAGTCCCACAGCGGCTGGAAGAACTCCCAGGCGGGGGTGTCTTCGTTGGCTGCAAACGCGGCAAAGCCGATACCCTGCTGCGTGCCGACGACATCGCCGCCCAGAGTATCGATGAATTCAGGCTGGATCCAGCCGGTCTCACCGATCCAATTCAGCGAAAGGCCGGCCTCGGCGGCTGCCTTGATCAACGTTGCCGACTCGACCGAACCGGCTTGAACGATGACCGCATCCGGATTGAGCTCGGCGATCCGCTGCGCCTCCGCCGTATATGACGGCTGCTCGGCCGGAACGTCGATGCGGGCTAGGAGCTCCAGCCCAATGGCCTCGGCGGCCTTCTCAGCCGCTCCGGACGCGAGCTGGAAGCCCTCGACCTGAGTAGCGAAGATCACCAGGGTCTCAGCGCCAATGTTCTCGGCATGCATCACGCCGGAAATGCCCAGACCCTCATCGAGGCCCTGTGCCCGGAACAGCGGCTCTGCAGCCGTGCCGCCCAGGTTGCCGGGAATCGATCCACCGTGGACCGTTGGACCGAGCGGCGAGTCGTTCTCCGCCCATTGCTCGATCATGAAGTCGCGATAGGTCCGATACCCGTGAGCAATGCTCACAATGATCTCGGCGTTGTGCTGCTCGAGACACGTACGAGCTGCTTGAGCTTCGCCGGGCGTACCGAGGTCTTCACCGTAGTACTCCCAGGTCCTGCCCAGCGGCGGATCCAGGTTGATCACCTGCTCGATCGGGAACTTGACGTCTGCCGTCAGTGACGGTCCATACGCGGCGAATTCGCCCGTGAAGTACGCGAGCTCGCAGACCGCCACCGGTTCGGCGGCCGCCGGAGCAGCCGTCGTTTCTGCCGGGGCGGCAGTAGTTTCTGCCGGGGCTGCGGTTGTCTCTGCCGGGGCTGCGGTTGTCTCGGCCGGTTCGCCGCCGTCACCGGCGTCGTCGTCGCCACCGCATGCCGCTGCGATCAGCGCAAAGGCGAAGATCACGGCCAGTAGTGGTAGAAATGTCTTCAGTTTTCTCATATATCTCTCTCCCGTCGTGTCGCTTCCTTGCCGAAAATGGCTTCTAGATCCGGTAGCCCTCCTTGAGCTTCTCTGTGGTGAGCTCTGCGGCGTCCATCACCGCAAAGGCCTCACCAAGGCTCAGCACCATGACCCGGTCGGCGACCTCGAGCGCCTTGGTGGCGTTCTGCTCCGCCAGGATGATGCTGACACCTCTGGTCTGGTGGATTTCGTCGATCTTCTCGAAGAACATGTCGACATACAGCGGTGACAGCCCGGCCGTCGGTTCGTCGAGCAGCAGCAGCACGGGGTCCTGCATCAGGGCTCGCGCACACGCCACCATGCGCGATTCGCCGCCGGAGAGTGTTCCCGCCAGTTGACCCTGGAGGGCTTCGAGATCTGGGAACAGATCGAATACCTCGCGCATCCGCTCATAAGCGGACCGCTCGCCGATCATGCCGCCGACGAGAAGATTCTCCAGGACCGTCAACTCGGGAAACACCCCGCGCTCCTGCGGGACATAGCCCATCCCGCGAGCTGCCGTCTCGAATGCCGGGATGTGGGTCACGTCCTCGCCCTGGAAGGTGATCGCACCCGCCGTGAGTGGAATGAGTCGCGCCAGTGTTCCTAGAAGCGTTGTCTTGCCGGCACCGTTGGCCCCCAGCACCGAGAACACCTCGTTGCCAACCTCCAGGTCGATGTCTTTGAGGACGTTGACGCCGTGATACCCGCTACGCAGGCCGCTGACCTCGAGCACGAGTGAGCCGTTTGTCTCAGACATGCCCTTCTCCCAGGTACTTCTCGATGACGGTCTTGTTTTCCCGAATCTCCGCGGGGCTGCCGTGCATCACAACGCTGCCTTCTGCCATGAAGTGCACATCATCGCTCAGATTCCAAATTACGTTGAGATCGTGCTCGACGATGACCACCGAAGTCCCGGCAACAGCAAGGTCGCGAATGATCGCCATGACCTTCTCTGTTACGTCGTCTGGCAGACCGGCAGTCGGCTCATCGAGCAGCAGGAACCTCGGCTCGAGCAACAAACAGCGGATGATGTCGAGTAGCTTCTTCTCCCCGGCGGAGCCGGCAAACCGATAGGGATCACCAAGCTCGAAATACTCCATGTACTCATGCACCCGCTCCACGGCTGCGTCGTAGACCTGGGTTTCGACGAAAAGGCGATGGGGTTGCTCGTACTTGGCTTGAGCGATGGCAAGCAGCATCGAGTCGAGGATCGTGAGCTTGTCGAAGTCCATGATGACCTGGTTGCTCTTGACGAGACCGTGCGGAGCCATCCAGTGCGTTGGCAGATCGGAGATCACGACGTCGCCCCCGCCGTTGGCGTTGGACATGGTGATCGTGCCGCGGTCGAGCGGGGTGGAGTGCATGATCATCCGCATCAGCGTCGTCTTGCCTGCCCCGTTGGGCCCGATCAGGCCCTCGATGGCGTGATCGCCAAGGGTGAGCTCGTCGACGTCGACGACAACGCGCCCGCTGAAGCTCTTGACCGCGTTCTGGATGTGGATCTGGGGACGAATGATGGTCGCCACCGGCGTGTCATCAACCATGGACCCTCCGCATCAGCTTGTCGCGACGCATGTCGCCGAGGATCCCCAAAGGACGGAACAGCAGGACGACGATCAACAAAGCTCCAAAGACAATCTCCTTGATGTTTGGGATCGCCTGTCCGTACCACTCCTTGGGCAGCGGTAGATAGCTCTGCACGATGATGTCGAAGAAGCCAATAATGAGGAACCCACCTATGACGGCGCCCCAGGCGCGAGCGGTCCCGCCGAGAACCAGCGCGACCATTGCCGCCAAGGTGACGTCGATACCTAGATTCTCTGGGGCCAGGAATCGCTCCATCACTCCAAAGAGCGCACCAATCAGACCCATTCCGGCCGACCCGACTGCAAACAACCACAGCTTGGTGCGAAACGCTGGCTTGCCGAGGCTCTTGGCCAGCGGCTCATTGCCCCCGATGGCGATCAGCAGCCGACCGTAGGGGGTGCGGTGCACCCACCACACATACAGAAAGATCAGGGCGACCACGATGCTGACGATCACGAGCCAAAGGAACTCGTCCGCTTTGACCGTTCCCACGTCGTAGGGGAACTTGAGTCCGCCGAGACCAAGGGCGCCTCCGGTGAGGTCCTGTTCCGTCGTCGCCAGAATGAATACGGCGGTGGCAAAACCAAGCGTCCCGACGAGAACCCCATCCTCGTCGAGATCGGCGATGAGCCATCCAACGAGTAGACCGGACAGCCCGGCGACGAGGGTTCCGAACGCCAGCGAGATGAGGAATGCCCACAGATCGCCGAACGGCCAGTCCACCTTGGTGAAGAGCACACCAAACGAGTACATCCCGATTCCGAAGAAGCCAACGACTCCGAAGTTGGCGATCCGGGTCAGCCCCAACTGCAGATGTAGCAACAACCCGAGCCCAACGATGACCACAACCGAAAAGAGCCCGGAGATGAGGAACGCGTCTAGCCAGTCGAGATTCATGGCTACACCTTCGCTGTCTCGATTGCGCGCTTGCTACGCCACTTCAGCAGCACGACGAATGCCACGATCAAGGCCAGTTGGGCGTACAGCACCTGACCAAATTGAAGTGTCATTGCAGCAAGGCCGATTCCGGTGAGGGCGCCGGTGATGATGACGCCGCCGAGTCCCTTCCTTCCGCCGACGACCACTACCAGGAAGATGAAGAGGAACTGCCGCCAGCCCAGAAGCGGAGCCACTGCGGAGCTGACCCCGTAGAACGCCCCCGCCATCCCACCGGCCACACCGGCGATAAACCAGATCAAGACCGTTACGAACAGCGGGCGAATGCCGCTGGCTTGCGCTAGGTCCTCATCGCTTGCCAGCGCCCTGATCTGCAGCCCAAAGCTCGACCTCTGAATGAACAGGTAGAGGAGGAAGGAAAGCAGCGCAACGCTGGCCACGGCGAGGATGCGGAATGAACCGACGCCGACGCCTAGTACCCGAATGGTGTCTGGTGGCGGCACTTCGAAGAAACGCACCGGGTATCCGAAAACGAATTGGAGGCCGTGGCGGAGGACAATGGACAGGCCAAACGAGATGATGATCATCTCCAGCACACCCACGTTGAGCTTCTTGGCCGGACGGAAGATTGCGAAGTAGGTCCCGACGCTGATCAATCCTGCCATCAATCCGGCAGGGAGGAGGACCGTGTAGAAGTTCAGGTCGAAGGTCGTGTTGGTCCACATCCCGAAGTACGCACCCAGCGTGATGGTCTCGGAGTAGGCGACATTGATGAGACCGGTAAGGCGGTAGAGGAGCGCGAAGCCGATAGCGGCGAGGATGAGGGGTGCGTGTTCCGTGAGCCCAATGACGATTGAGTCGCTCAGGAAGTCGAGCATCAGCTGTGGCCTCGATGCAGACTATCCGGGTTCTCGACACCGAGCAGAGTCCCTCTGATGGTACTCACACGTCCGTCCTTCCCGCAGGCGTAGCGTGACCCCTCTAATTGATAATCGATGATAGATGAGCCCGTCTGGGGACGTCAACCCAGGAGGCCATCTGGGGTCAGGTCACCGGGCAATCTGGCTAGCGGGCTAGAAGCGCCAGTTGTTGGGACTGTGCCATCAGGCGGCCGGAGGAATCGCAGACCTCCATGTTCTCCTCGACGGACCCGCCGCCCATAAGACACGATGTCGACTGACAGACCAGCCACCCGGGCTGCGGTGCGTACCGGTCGGTGTTAGGAATCGGTGGGATCGAGGGCGCCGGCAAACTCACCCTGGCAAGCCTCATTGGCGGCCTGGAAATCGGGGTCATCGGTATCGAGCGCCCCAAAGGGCCCGGAGTCCTCCTCAGACGGTCCCAATGTGAGCCCACCACCCAAGTCAGGGTCGGGCATGTCGTAGCCGTTCTCTCTCATGCAGGTTGCGTAGCGCAGCAGCCGGTCTCCCATTTCGACGTTGTCGAAAGCCGGAAACTGCTGTGCCATACCAATGAAATAGGGCAAACACGCATCCAGTGCGGCCCTGGACTCGTCGCGGTTCATGCGCTCGACGAACTCCTCCATCGGCATGTTGAGCCGGACACCGCCGTCGGCGCCAACCTGGGCGTCCTCAACCTCGAGACCTTGGTCCCGCAGGCATTGGGTGAAGGCGAGCATCGCCTCCTCCGTCTCCCTGAGGGTGTCGCCCTCATCTGGCTGATCGGCGGTCTCCTCAGCCGCTGGCTCGGTTGTCTCGAGGGTTGCAACACCGTCTTCGGTTTCGGATCCGCAGCCCGCACCTAGCAAACCAAGCACAACCAGGAGCAGCGCCGCCGACCTCATGCGGCTGGGTCGCATTGCCGTCTCGCTCATTCGTTATAGATCTCGAGTTCCAGGTCAACCTCGATCGGGCCATTGCCGAACGTGACCTTCTCGCTGCCAATCAGGTAGTCGGTGCCCACCACGGGTTGGAACTGGCCTCCGCCTTCGACATAGACCCCGACAACCACGTGATAGTCGCCGGTGACCCCGACGTCTTCTATGGCAAGAACCAAGTCCTGGTCGGCGGACAGGATCTGGTCGACGTCAAGGGCCCCGTCACCATCGGCGTCCTCGTTCTCGACCAGTGCCAGCAGCGCCGCGGGGATGCCGGTCACCGGGAGCTCGTTCGCCAGGGTGACGACCATCCGAGTCACGGTCTGGTCGAAGTCATCTGGCAGGGAGACGTTCACGATCAACCCAGACGGTGGAGTCGTCTGCTCGACGATGAAGGCCTGCCCCAGAGTCATGGAGACGCCGACCCAGTCGAGATCCCCGTCCTCATCGAGGTCGACCATGGCGAAGTCTCCGGGCATCCCGATATTGCGGAAGATGGAGCCGCCGCCTGCCCATGCGCCGCTGGTGTTGGGGTTGACGTGCCATTCACCCTCGTGGGCGGTGTGGTCGGCGCTGACGACGTCGATGTGCCCGTCCCCGTCCATGTCGGTAAGCCACATGTCGCTCGGTGAGGTCAGGCCGCTGATGATGATCTCCGGCTCCCAGACGTGGGTCAGATCGGCCCCGGGATGTCGGTACCGGGTAACAGTCGAGGAGAAGATCTGGTTGGCGACCAGATCGAGGTGGCCGTCGCCGTCGAAGTCGTTGAACCACATGTCGGCGGACGCCCAGTTGTCGTCGTCAACGACCACCTTTTGCCAGGGCTCGTCCCAACCGTCCGGACCGGGGTTGATCCCGAACCAGATCTCTCCCCGGTACCGCGGGGGCTGAGTATCGGGGATGTCGAACATCGCGTTGTAGGCGACCTCCGGATATCCGTCGTCGTTGAGGTCGGTGCACTTGTAGCCGAGTGTTCCCCGAATCGCGGGGTCGGTGTCGGCCGCCATCGTCTGCAGGTGAGGGAGCCAGGCGGGGTCTCGCTCCCCAGTATTCTCCATCCAGCTCCCGACGGCGGAGGTGCCGAAGGCGGAGCTGAGCGCCAGGTCCTCATCGCCGTCCGCATCCAGGTCGCAGACGACCACAATCATGGCGTTGTAGTTCTCTTCCCGCGGATCGGGGTTCGCTCTCACCACTTCGCGGACCCAATCCCCGTCTGCCATCCGATAAGAGAACACGTCTCCAAACCCCTCCTCGAGTGGAAGGAGATCCGGGATATTGGTGCCGACGAGGATCATCGGCTCTCCGCCGTGATCGATCACGTGGACCCCCCACGGGCTGTAGAGGGCCGGATCGTCTTCGGACCACTGATCAATGATCTCTGCCTCCCGAACGGTCAGGTCGGCGTTCATGTAGTACACGCCGAGCTTGAGCGTCGTCAGCGGCAACGACGGCTCGGAGAAGTGTGGCTCACCCACGGTTACGATGTCAGACACGCCGTCACCGTCGATGTCGGCTACATCGAGGTAGACCGCCCCGGGTACGAAGTCCTCCTCTCCGAGGAGGTGTGTCGCCCAGAACTTGTCGCCCGTGAGGCAATCCGGGTGATAGGGGTTTAGCTCGCAGGTGTCGCCGGCCGGAAGCGCGATCTCTACGGTCCCGAAGTCCATGGCTGCGCCCGGCTCGAAGACCAGAGTGCCGTCTGAGAAGCCTCGAGCGTCGGTCGATTCAACAGTCATGATCGAGTCGACACCGCTGGCGATCGCCAAACCCATCCGGGCGCCCTCGACAGTCTCGGTGGAGATGGCGAACAGGTTCTCCGGGAACGGCATCCGAATCCGCAGCGGAAACGCCTCCGGAACGGCCGGGTATTCGCTGATCACCCAGCTCGGCGTCGGTAGGGAGCGGAAGCCGTGGGGCCATTCGTCTTCAGTCGCGGCATAGAGCATCAACCGCAACTCCTTGCCGATCGACTCGGTTGCCGTGATGGTCACGCAGAGCTCATCGGGCAGGCACTCCTCGTCGACGTCCGCGACGGGTTCCGCGACTGCGGCGCCACCCCCTGCTGTGGTCGATGGCGCCTCCTGAGCGGGCGACGGCTCCTGCGGCTCGCTGTCGGCGTTGCCGCTACAGGCCGCTGCCAGCAGCATCAGTGTGACAACGGCGGTCAATCCTCGACTTCGAGTAATCATGTCTTCGCCCCGTTTACCCGCTCGGTTCGTGCTCAATTCGTGCTAAATAGCGTTGCTATTGGTTACTTGAGATTAGGACTGCTAGGCCTCCAATGAGTATTCAACAACCCGAATCTGGCTAGTCAGCGCTACGCCGATTGGCAGGTGTTGCACCACCAGATGCCACGTCCCGCCATCTGGCCGGTCGAGATCGGGCTGCCGCAGACGCGACACGGGAATCGCTCTCGCTTGTACACGTAGAGGCGGTCCGTCTCCTCCGTCGTTCCCAGCGGGACCCGAGGCAGTGTGGCGATACGACCTTCCGAGACTCCCCGTTCCAGCAGCTCGACACTTGTGTCCCACAGTGCTGCGACTTTGTCGGCGGGTACTTCATTGGCAGGAATCTCCGGATGGATACTCGTCAGGAATAAGCTCTCGGCGCGATAGATGTTCCCGATGCCGGCGATGACGCTCTGGTCGAGGATGGCAGCTCCGATCGGGATTCGTCGCCGTGCCAGGTTTGCGGCAAAGGCTTCGGGTGAGTTGCCGTCGGTGTCGACCTTGAGCGGATCCGGACCGAGCCGAGCCATGATGGCGTCTTCTTGCGAGGGCATGATCAGCTCGCACACCGTGGGTCCGGCGAGGTAGATCGTCACTTCGTCGGCGGCCAGAGCCAACCTCGTTGCGGGAGTTGGCGGTGGGGGGTCAGAGCGAAAGAGGCGGAACTTGCCGTACAAACCGAGGTGTATGTGGAGTGTCTCAGCTCGGCGCCAGCGATAGAACAGATGCTTGCCATGGGCTTCGACGTCCAGCAGCTCCCTCCCGTCGAGGCGCCGTGCGCCTGCCGCAAACCTACCCTGGGGCGAGCTGGCGGCAACCTGACGTCCGGCCAGCACCGCGCGATGCCGGTCCGCATAGCGACGGATGGTGTGGCCCTCGGGCATCAGGTTTCCGGTTGTCGGGGCAATTCAACTCCCCTGGGGTGGTGGGCCAACGCGGGCCTCCCGTCGTGATCATTCGGCTCCCGGCGGAACCGGCCGCGCGTAGCCCAGTTGTTAGCTTGCACGTGCGACGATAGCCGGGCGTGACCGCTTCACCCCGGTGGAGGCGAACCGTACTTCCGAGCGCATTGGCGAGTCGGCCGACTCTAGGAGGAGGCGTGATTGGGGGTCGAGAGCACCTCGACATTGCCGTCCATGACGATCTCGAGGTCTCCCGGGCTATTCGCCTGGTCCAACCGGTAGACCTCGTTGAACCGCAGGTAGAGGAACATCAAGGTTGCCCAGGTGAGAAAGATGAACAGGACAGCCCCGATCGAGAAGAGCAGTATCTCGTTCATTGCCGGTCCTCGCCCACGAGCACGAGGCTTCCCAATGAGTGAATGGCGGGAACCCACAGCCCAACGAAGAGCCCGACCTCGCGGTCGACCAGGAACCACAGTGTCACCGATAGCACAAACGAGAAGAACGCCGCACCGAGGAACACCAACTTGGTGCGGTGGAACGACGAGAGCGATGACCATGTTCGACGGTCGACACGGTCTGACGATATTCCCATACTCATGAAGACTCCTGGATAGACCAACGTGGGTTGTTCGTTGCGAGGGGCTGCAACGGACGACGGGTGAGGAAGCACCTGGGGCTCATCCAACGCTCGTTTGGTACCGAACGTGTTATGACAGCATTCATGAATCTCAGCCGCCGACCTTCTTTCCCTCCCTCCCCGGACGGCTGAGAGAGACCGGGCCCGACTCTCCAGGGGCCCGGTCTCGTTCATTTGGGGCTCGCTGCGCGAGTCCGGGTAATCTCAAGCGCCATGGCCAACTCTCCAGGCGCAGGGCTGCGATGACAGCAGGCGATCCTCTGCAAGGTCGACTGGGCAAGCTCGCCAACTCCATTGCCGCGATGGTCGTGCAGACGCTCGATCTTCCCGGCCTCGTGTCGGAGATCGATGTGGCGGCGATCGTCGATCAGATCGACATCGTCGAGATAATGGATCAGTCGGATCTCGATGCAATCCTGCAACAGGCCGACATGGATGCTGTGCTCGACAACGTCGATGTGGACCGGCTGATTTCCCGGGTCGACGTGAACGCCCTTCTTGCCGAGGTCGATGTGAACACGTTGCTCGACAAGGTCGATGTGAACGCCTTGCTCGATCGAGTCGAAGTCGATCAGCTGCTGCTGCGGGTCGACATCAATGCTCTCCTCGATCGGGTCGACGTCGAGCGGGTGATCAATCGGGTCGATGTGGATCAGCTGATCGCCCAAGTGGACCTCAATGCCGTTCTCGAGCGGGTGCCCGTCGATGAGCTGGCGCAACGCGCCGGCATTCCGGAAATCGTTCAAGACAGCACAAGCCACATGGCGGCGTCGTTCATCGACATGCTGCGTCGCATCACCGTCGGTCTCGACCACGTCATTTACGGAGTCGTCCAGCGTGTACTCGGCCGCAAGCTGCACGAATTGCCGCAACGTCCCCACCTTCTCAGCAGAGGCGAGGGAGCGTGAGATCGGTGAGACAGGACGTATCGGGCAACTATGCCGGGCCGGTGACCAGGTTGCTGGCGCACTGGGTCGACATCGCCCTCGCCGGATTCATGTTCGTGGCCGGCCTGGTCGCGTTCGACTACGTGCTGCGTACCATCGCCGGCGTCGAGACAAATGTCACGGAGCCGAGCTGGGTGCGCGGCTCGGCGGGGGCGCTGTGGTTTTTGCTGTACTGGTGGGTCTGCATCGGCGTTGCCGGGAAGACCCCGGGCAAGGCGCTTCTTGGTCTGAGGGTGCTGAGCAAAGATGGGGAGAATCTCTCCGGATGGAGGGCCGGGTTGCGCGCACTCTCGCTGCCATTGAGCTACCTGGTGTTTGGCATCGGCTTTCTCGGCATCCTCGCCGGCAGGGAACGTCGGGCCCTTCACGATGTGATCGCCGGCTCGGCGGTTGTCTACGACTGGGGACCGCGTACCGCCGAGCTACCAACGCCTATCTCCGCTTTCGTCGCTAGGCGCTCTGGTGCCGACACTGCCGAGCAAGAGACTCAGTAGCCCCAATCCGCCAGGAATCTCTGCAGTCGCGGGAAGACAACCTCGTAGTAGTCCGACGGATCGTCTTGCAGGTTCGCCACGTAATTGACGAACATCAGTGAGCGGGCCGCCATGAAGTGTTCCAGTTCGCCCGCGTAGCCAACCGGCCACGGCGCCACCGTCCGGTATCCCTCCTCGAAGGCGGTGCGCAAATCGGTGTAGGCCGGATCGTTCCGCTCGTAGAACAGCGTCGTGGCTACGTCTTGCACCGGATGGCCCCAGGTGACGTCCTCGAAGTCGAAAGCGATGACCCGGGAGCGGTAGGCGTGGACATTCCATGGGTGGAGATCGCCGTGGATCGTTTGTGCCCGGGCCGGCTGGAGACGCTCGAAGGCAGCCTCCGCGGCAGCAATGGCACGGTCGAGGATGTCGCGCCGCTGACCAGCGAAATGGTGGGCCATCTCCGGACTGAAGATCACGACCGGGTCGACTTCTTCGGGCCAGTAGAAGACACGGTCCCAGGCGAGCGGGGGACGCGGGGGAGTGAAGGTTGCGCCGTGGAGATGAAGACCGGCCGACAATCTCCCGAGAGCGTGGTAATTGCCCTCAGTCAGATTCTCGGCGAGCGGTCGTCCTGGGATCCAGTGGAAGAGTACGCAGCGGCGTGCTCCGGGAACCCCGTCGGCTGATGCGTACACGAACAAGCTGGAGTCCGACGCTCTTTCGAAGCGAGCCACGTCGAGGTCGGTACCGGCAGCGATGGCCTCCAACCACGCCAACTCGTTCTCAACGTCCGCGTCGGAGTGGTCCTGGTGGAGGTCAACCCGCAGTGCGTAGACGTCTGTGGCCGTATCTACGCGAAAGATGACGTTGGTGAATCCGCCGACCAGCCTGATACGAATGGGTTCGATCGGGTACCTACGCAAGGCCGCCATCGCCAGCGGCCGTAACCGTCGAATCCGGCCGGATTCGGTGAGTCGATCCCATGGCTTCATCTGCCCGCAGGCTAACCCCGGTTGTGCGCGGCTCGGTTGCGGCTTCCTGGCAGGACAGCCGATTGGGCCGGGTAGGAATCACCCCGCGGTGTCGTCGATCGGCGATACTGCTGTCATGGAACGCAACGTCCTGGGCGGTGAGCTCGAGCTGTGCAGTGCCGATCCGTTGACCGGCTGGTTCCGCGACGGATCATGCAGAACCGCCTCGGCCGATCGGGGCAGTCACACCATCTGTGCCGTGGTCACTCGCGATTTCCTAGATCACCAGCGCAGCATCGGCAACGACCTCTCTACTCCGATGCCGCAGTACCGGTTCCCCGGCCTCGTTCCAGGCGATCGGTGGTGCGTCACGGCACCCAACTGGTTGCTCGCCCACGAGGCCGGCATGGCGGCGCCGGTTGTGTTGGCGGCGACCCATGAGCGAGTCGTCGACGTCGTCCCTTTCGAGATTCTCGAAGGCTACGCCGTCGATGTACCTCCAGATCTCAGCGAACTCGGGGAGTGAGCGGGCTTATCGGGTGGGCAATGATTCCAGGAACTCGACCACGGCTGCGATGAGTGCCGAGCCGGCGAGAAGCTCGAAATCGTTGTGGTCGGCGCCCTCGATCTCGACGAGCCGCTTGGGCTGAGCTGCTAGGTCGTAGATGGTGCGGCTCTGACCCGGGGGCACGATCGAGTCGGCGGTGCCGAGCACGACCAATACCGGTGCAACGACATCACCGATGCGCTCATCCGACGGGAAGGTGTCCCACAGGAGGAGCCCCACGGGAAGGAAGGGGTAGTGGACGGACGCCGCGTCGACCAGGGAAGCGAACGGAGAGCGCAGGATCAGCCCCGCTACCGGTTCGCCGGTTGCCAGCTCGATGGCAACCGCGGCCCCTAGCGACTCACCGAACAGCACGACTTCGTGGCCAGGGGCCCGGTTTCGGACAAACGATGTAGCCGCCCGGGCGTCCTTGGCAAGTCCGGTCTCAGTCGGGTTGCCCGGGTTGCCCCCGTACCCGCGATAGTCGACCAGCAAGACGCCGAACCCTTCTGAGACCAGGCGAGCCCCGAGAGGTGCACGACCGCTGCGGTTCCCGGCGTTGCCGGGGAAGACCACCACCACAGGTCGACCTGGCTGCGGCGCGGAGAACCATGCCTGGAGCTCGAGCCCGTCGCTGGTCAGGATCGTTTCCTCTGCCCAGCCGGGGAGCACCTCGTCTATTGGGGGAGCTTTGCCGCTGGGGAGGTAGATCAATTGCCGCTGGAAGAGCCAGAGACCGCCCACGAGGAGGACGACGACACCGACGAGCCAAAACACCAATCGAAGCCTTCCCACTTACGTCCTAGCGTTCATCGAATCTCCACAGCCCCGCGTCTCGGGCGGCCGCGTAGGCCGCCTCCATCTCGACGGGCCTCACCCGTCTGTTGACGTCGCGATAGCGGTCGCTCCCAGGTACCCGATGCTCCGGCCGATACTGCCCCATGATGTTGACGTAGGTGTCAGTAGAGAGTTCGTTTGCAAGCCAGCCGAAGATCTGGCGTGCGTCACTCAGCTGTCCCGGCATCACGAGGTGCCGGACGAGGACACCGCGTTGCGCCAGGCCATTCCGATCCATGGTGAGCACTCCCACCTGGCGGTGCATCTCGGTGATAGCCCGGCGTGCCACCTCCGGGTAGTCACGTGCCCGTGCGAGACGACGGGCTGTCTCGGGATCCCAGAACTTGAAGTCGGGCATGTAGATGTCGACCAGCCCATCCATCAGCCGCAGCGAAGCCAGCGAGTCGTAGGCGCTGGTGTTGTAGACAATCGGCACGCGCAGTCCGCGCGGCACTGCGGCCGCGATCGCCTCGACCACCTGCGGTGCTACGTGCTCGGGGGTGACGAAGTTGATGTTGTGGCATCCGTTTTCTTGAAGCTGCAGCATCACGTCGGCGATGCCGTCTGCGGACATCTCCGAACCACCCGGCGCCTGCGAGATGTCCCAGTTCTGGCAGAACACGCATCGCAAGTTGCAGAAGGCAAAGAAGATGGTGCCCGAACCGCGTCTACCGCGGAGACAGTTCTCCTCCCCGAAGTGGGCAAACGCTGAAGCGAGCCTCGCGTAGCGACCGGTGTGACATGCGGCTGCTTCGTCTCGGAGCCGGTTGTTGTCGCAATTGCGGGGACAAACCCTGCAGCGTTCCAGCTCAGAAAGGGCGGCGCGGACCTTGGCGTCGAGCTCCCCGCGGCGCCACAGCTCGAGATAGGCCGGCTCGAGATCATTGATCACAAAGCGATCGCTACTGCCGGGTTTGGCCGCGCCCATGGTGTCAGCGTATCGGATGCGATCCTGCCGTGGCCGGCTAGAAGCGCACTTCGAAACGGTGCAACGTGAGGTCCGGTTCGACCTCAGCAACGTCCAGTGACGTAACGTGAGCCGACCGCGGCCCCTCTTCGAGGAAGGCGGCGAACTGAGCCACGGCGTCGTCGGGTCCCTGGGCCCAGGTTTCAACCGATCCATCGCGGCGGTTGCGCACCCAGCCGACCACGCCCAATCTGCGGGCCGCGTTCTCGGTCGAGTAGCGGAATCCCACGCCCTGAACTCGCCCGGTGACGATCACGTTGATGGCAGTCGTGTTGTAGAGGGCGGGGTGTCGAGCATCATCCGTCATATCAGATGATGATGGTGGCCGGGAAGCGGTAAAGGCGAATCGGGTCGTATGGCGAGAACGAGGCCTTCTTGAGCACGAGATCGACCTGCTGTGCCACAGTAGTGATGCCGGGAAGTGCGGGGAGCAGCAAGCCCGTGCGCCCACCGGGCCCCTCCACGAGAACACCGAACCGGGCCGGGTCGAGTTCGTCGAGGTTCTCGACGGGCTCGGTCTCACCCAACAGATAGACGGTCACGTGGAGGTCGTCGACCTCGCCCGGGGCAAGGGGAGGAAAGCGAGGATCCGAAACCGCGGCAGCAACCGCTGATTGAGCGATCTCACGGCCCAGCGTCCGCTCGCGAGGTCGGTAAGAGCCAACGCAACCGCGCAGTGGGCCGTCGGCCTCGCCCGGAGGCGGTGTCTGGTGGAGCGAGACAAACACGCCACACGGCGGCGGATCGTCTCGGCGCGACCCGGGATCGAGTATCTCGCCGGTGGCTAGGTAGTGCCTGATGGCTTTCCTGGCCAGAGCAACGTAGCGGTGTTCTTCTGCCGTCACAGTTCCAACCTATTCGCCCGCACGCTACGAGTGAAGAGGGATTAGGAAACCGTGGAATCTCGGCGCTCGTCTGCGTATGTTGGTTGGGTAGGGAGAAGGGACCCATGAGTTCATCGGTTCGTCATGCCGCCGTTGCCGGCAGTTTCTACCCGCTGGATCCGGAGGCGTTGCGCCGCTCGGTCCGCCATCACCTCGACTCGGCCGCGATTCTCGAGCTTGGCTTCCGCCTGCGGGTCTTGATTGTCCCGCACGCTGGATACATCTATTCGGGTCCGATCGCGGGCACCGGCTATAGGCTGCTGGAAGGCGCGGAGCCGCCCGACCGAGTCGTGATGCTCGGGCCTTCGCACTATGTGCCCTTCTCCGGGCTGGCCCTGCCCGACGCCGACCTGCTGGCAACACCGCTCGGCAGAGTTGCGGTCGATAAAGCCGTAGCGGACACCCTGTTGGCTCACCCGCTGGTACAAGGTTCGAGCGAGGCCCATAGTCGCGAGCATTCACTCGAGGTTCAACTTCCATTCCTCCAGACCGTCCTTCCCGACGTTCCGGTGGTTCCACTGGTAACCGGCACTGTCGATCCCGCAGCCGCCGCAGACTTGGTCGAGTCGATTCTCGACAAAGCAACTCTGCTGTTGGTCTCCTCCGACCTGTCTCACTTCCACGACTCGGCGACGGCACGCCGCCTCGATGCACAAACCGTGGCGGCCATCGAGCGACTCGATCCGGATGCGCTCGACTGGGAGTCGGCGTGCGGGAGGACGGGAATCCAGATAGCTCTCCACATCGCAGCACGTCGAGGCTATCGGGTTCAGGTCCTCGACCTGCGCAACTCAGCGGACACCGCAGGCTCTCCCGATAGGGTCGTCGGCTATCCCTGCATCGCGATGGGGGCCTGAACTCAGCTCTTCCAGCCGGCGATCCGGACCGGTCTGCGGCCGGGCCCCCAGTCACCGGGGTGAGCCTCGAAGACCCCTGCACAGGCAACACCGCAACTCGAGCATCGTCCTTCGCCATCGAGTCGCCAGTCGCCGAGCCGATACCAATCTCGTTCGATGACGCTGTCGCTACAGGCGTGGCAGTAGGTGGTCTGGCCGTCGGGGTCGTGGACGTTCCCGGTGTATACGTAGCGTTCCCCGTTGGCTACTGCTATCTCTCGTGCCCTAGTCAACGTCGTCGGCGGGGTGCGGGGCCGATCCATCATCTTGAAGTCGGGGTGAAATGCAGTGAAATGGTGCGGGACTGCCGGGCCGAGGTTGTCAACCACCCACTTCGTCATCTGGTCAATCTCCTCATCCGAGTCGTTCAGGCCGGGGATCAAGAGCGTGGTGATCTCGAGCCACACGTCCGTCCGGTTAGCGACGTAGTCCAGTGTGTCGAGGACCGGTCTGAGCGATCCGGCGCATACCCGGTGATAGAACTGCTCAGTAAAGGCCTTGAGGTCGATGTTTGCCGCGTCCATGTGCTCGTAGAACTCGCGGCGCGGTTCGGGATTGACGTACCCGGCCGTGACCGCGACGGTCTTGATGCCGGCGGCGTTGGCGGCGCGTGCCGAATCGATTGCATATTCGTGGAAGACCGTGGGGTCGTTATAGGTGTAGGCGATGCTACGGCACCCCAGCTCCCGGGCAGCGGCGGCAAGTTTGGCGGGAGACGCCTGATCGGCGAGCACGTCGTATTCCTTGGCCTTCGAGATGTCCCAGTTCTGACAGAAGCGGCAGGCGAGGTTGCAACCTGCCGTGCCGAAAGACAGGACTGCGGTTCCGGGGAGGAAATGATTGAGCGGCTTCTTCTCGATGGGGTCAACGCAGAAGCCGCTTGATCGACCGTAGGTCGTCAACACGATCTCATCGTCGATTCGTGCCCTGACGTAGCAAAGACCTCGCTGGCCTTCGCGCAGTTTGCACTCGCGGGGACAGACGTCGCACTGAATCCGCCCGTCGTCGAGCAGATGCCAGTAGTGGGTAGCCACCACCGACCCCGGTGCTCCGAGGTCGTCACGGGTCACAACCGGCTTGGTGTCACTCATCGCAACTCTCCTCTAGACCGAGCATACGCCGTTAATCGTTATGATCGATCCGTGGAGATGAAGCTTCGTCTTGCGGTTGTCGGGGTCGGTCGTATGGGGGCTTACCACGCTCGCGCCTTGGCCGGCTCACAGTCAATCGACGTTGTCGCGGTCAGCGACGCCAACGAGCCCGTAGCGGCGGCAATCGCGGCCGAGCTCGGTGCGGTTGCGTTGACGCTTGAGAATCTGGAATCCCAGCCGGATATCGAGGCCTGGCTGGTTGCAACGCCAACGACGACCCATCCCGAAGTCGTGCGGCGCGCCCTTGTTGCCGGGGTGCACGTGTTCTGCGAGAAGCCGCTTGCGCTGGATCCGGAGGAGAGTGCCGAGTTGGGGGCACGGGCGGAGAAGTCCGGCCTCGTCCTGCAGGTTGGGTTCTGGCGTAGGTTTGCGCCGCCTTGGGCCTCGGCAAAACAACTCATCGATTCGGGTGCGATCGGTAGGCCGCTGCTCGTGCGTTTGTCGCAATGGGATGCCGATCCTCCGCCCGCCAGCTTCTGCGACCCGGCGAGCAGTGGCGGGCTCGCCATCGATTGTGGTGTTCATGAGTTCGACCTTGCGGAGTGGCTCACCGGGCTCCGAGTGCAAACGGCGACGGCACGCAATCTACCGTTGGTCGACGCTTCGCTTGCCGGAGTCGGCGACGTCGACAACCTTGTCGCAGTGCTCGATCTGGAGGACGGCGCTGTGGCCACCGTCGATTTGAGTCGCAACTGCCGATACGGCGATGACGTGCGAACGGAGGTACTCGGTGCCGAGGGTGCCGTGTTCATCGATCTGCTGCCGACCAGCCGGACGCGGTTAGCCACTGCTGCCGGGACCGAGATAGTCGCAGACTCAGTCACGCCGGACGCCTTTGAAGCCGGCATTCTGAGCCAGGCCGAGGTCTTTGCTCGGGCCGTTCGCGGCGAGCATGCGGAGTATCCCGGGGCCGCGGCTAGCACGCGAGCGGTCACAATCGGCCTTGCGGTGCGCAGCGCCGCAGCCGGCGACCCGGTTGCGATCTGAATCGGAGGCAGCATCTCATGAACAATCCGGACTTCCGACTCGACGGCGATGTAGCCGTGGTCACCGGCGCAAGCAAGGGCATCGGTCGCGACCTGGCCAAGGCGCTCGCCGCAGCCGGAGCGCGAGTGGCCGTAGCGGCGCGTAGTAGTGCGGAGCTCGATTCGCTAGTCGGTGAAATCGAGGCAGCCGGCGGTGAGGCTCTGGCCGTCGAACTCGATGTGCGCGCCACGGATCAAATCGAAGCTGCGATGAGCCGGGTGACGGATCGATTCGGATCGCTCGACATTCTTGTGAACAACGCGGGTCTCGGAGCCAACCACCCAGCTGAGGAAATCACCCCGGCCGATTGGGATGAGATGATGGCGGTCAACCTGCGCGGGCTGTTCTTCTGTTGTCAAGCCGCCGGGCGCATCATGCTGCAGCAGGGGCGGGGTCGGATCATCAATATGAGCTCGCAGGCCGGGGTCGTCGGAATACGTGACCATGCCGTCTATTCAGCATCCAAAGGTGCGGTCAATCTGCTGACCAAAGTATTGGCGCTCGAATGGTCGTCCCGCGGAGTAACCGTCAACGCGGTTGCGCCTACCTTCATATACACACCGGGGACAGCGGCGCGGCTGGATCAGCCGGAGTACCTAGCGGGCGTTCTCGACCGGCTGCCGATCGGCCGGGTGGGGACTACGACTGACGTTGCCGGCGCCGTCATCTACCTCGCGTCCCCGGCGGGAGGCATGGTTTCGGGCCATGTGCTGCTGGTCGACGGTGGGTGGACGGCCCAATAATCGTGGTGAACCTGCAATCCCATGTTGCCGCCGCGCTGGACGCCGACGTCATCGCGATGACACCGCTGGGCGGTGGCGATGTTGCCGATTCGTACCGAGTCCTGCTCGACGACGGAACCACCGTCTTCGCCAAGACCAAAGCCGCAGCCGTGCCCGGTTTCTTCATCACGGAGGCAGCTGGTCTGGCCTGGCTGCGCGACGCGGCAGCAGTCGCAGTCCCGGCGGTGCTGGCCGTTTCCGACGAACCCGCGTTCCTCATCCAGGAATGGATCGAACCGGGCTACCCGACGGCAACCACTGAGGCCGACTTGGGGATGGCACTGGCGGAGTTACACGACAGCGGTGCTCCGCACTTCGGCCGGGAGGATCGGCGCAGCACCGGCAGCCGTGGCTTGCCCAATGAGCCCTGTGGCACCTGGGCCGAGTTCTATGCAACGCAGCGGCTGATTCCGCTAGCCCGGTTAGCGCACGACGGCCACGCCCTCCCTACAAGTGCCATTGACTCGCTCGAGAAGGTCGCCGAGCGCATCGACGAGCTGGTTGGTCCGGATGAACCTCCGGCCCGCCTCCATGGCGACCTCTGGGGCGGGAACAGGCTTGTTGGAGCCGGAGGTGTCAGCTGGCTGATCGATCCCGCGGCCCACGGCGGCCACCGCGAGTTCGATCTCGCCATGATGAGACTCTTCGGCGGCTTTGGTGAAGACTGCTACGCCGCGTATCAGGGAATCGCCCCGCTGGCGGACGGATGGGTCGAACGTATCCCGCTCCACCAACTGGCCCCGCTGGTCGTTCACTCGATCAAGTTCGGCGGCGCCTACGTCCCGGCCACGCAGCAAGCGCTCGCCGCCCTTTGACTCGAGTCGCTAGGCCGGTTCGTTCCCCGGCTTCCACTTGATCGAGCAACCCAGCGACGGATACTGCTCGGCGGGCACGGCGACCCCGGCGACGACAGCGTCTACAGCGGCCCGTAGATCGCGGCCGGTGACGGGCACATCTGAATTGGGGCGCGATTCGTCAAAGCGGCCGCGATAGACCAGTGCCCGATCCGGGCCGAAGACGAAGAAGTCAGGGGTGCACGCGGCGGTATAGGCCTTGGCCACCTCTTGGGTCTCGTCGTAGAGCACCGGGAACGTGTACCCAAACTCTCGAGCAACCGCGCCGAGCCTGTCCGGCCCGTCATCGGGATAACTCACAGCATCGTTGGAGCCGATACCGACGATCGATACGTTTTGGTCTACATAGTCTTTTCCGAATTCCACGAGGCCCTGCTGGACGTGTTTCACGTACGGGCAGTGGTTGCAGAGGAATATCACTACCAGCGCAGCACCGTCGAGTTCGGTCAATCCGACGAGGTTGCCGCTTACCGTGTCGGTGAGTTTGAAGTCCGGTGCGGGTGTACCGAGGGGAAGCATCGTTGATTCGACTGCCATGGCGCCTCCTGATAACTGCCTGAGGTACCCAGCATAGGTGGCTGTGCCGGGCTCGATCGCAGACAGAATTCCAGCGCGCATGCTAGTTTTCTGGCATGAGACTTCGCGAGGAGCGGTTGCGCGCCGGTTTCACCCAGGCCGAGCTGGCAGCGCGAGCCGGCGTGAGCCGCCAGCTGGTCGGTTCCGTCGAAACCGGCCGGCACGTGCCACGGGTCGACGCAGCGTTGGCTCTAGCTGAGGCGCTCGGACTTGACGTCGGCGAGTTATTCGCCGCGGAAGCGGAGACCAAAGACATCATTTCTGGTCTGGTCCCCGCCGAGGGCGAGGCCGTCCGCTACAGCCGGGTTGGCGACCAAGTTGTGACCGCACCTGCCAGGGTGGGACCCGACGGCTGGGATGTTGCCGACGGTTTGATCGAAGACGGCTCAGTTGCCGTGGCGATGCGCCCTGCTCTGGGCTTTGCTGTCGCAGGGTGCGAGCCGGGCCTCGAGGTGTTGGAACGGATCTTGCGCGAGCAGGGCGTGGGAGCGGTCGCCGCCACAGCATCGAGTCAGGCGGCGATTGCGGCTCTGCAAGCCGGTCGGCTACATGCCGCGGTCGTGCATGCACCCGACCCGACCAGCGTCTACAAGCGCGATGATGCAACCGTTGCGAGGTACCAATTGGCCCGCTGGCGTGCCGGCCTGGCTGCGGCGGCCGACACAGGCCCTACCTGGTGGCAGGACGCCCTGCACGGCCGGGTGGCCGTTGTCCAACGTGAAGCCGGCGCCGGTGTGCAACGGGCATTCGAGAACGCCACGGTGGCAGATCTCCCGATCCCGGGTCCGCGTGTCCATAGCCACATAGCTGCGGCGCGCCGGGCGGCGATCAGTGGACTCCCCGCAGTGACCATCGAGCCGGCGGCACTGGCAGCCGGCATCCGGTTCCATGCGCTCGAGGATCACGCGGTCGAGCTTTGGGTGGTTGGCGAACGGCTGGCTGATGCTGGGGTCGCTGCCGCCATGGAGGTCCTCGTCGGGACTCGTTTCCGACAGAGGCTCGCTTCGATTGGAGGCTACGACCTCACCGACATAGGGAAACGTGTCACATGAGCGGGCGGGTTGCCAGTGCTCTGTTGGCGGGTGTGCTCTCCGCCTGCAGCCCTGGTGGAGCGAGCGCCGAGGTGCTGGTCTCAGCGGCAGCTTCGTTGACGGACGTCTTCGCCGAAATCGAGGATGCCTTCGAAACCGCAAATCCGGCCGTCGATGTCATCTTGAACGTGGCCGGAAGTGCGACGCTGCGTGAGCAGATCACGGCGGGAGCACCAGCCGATGTCTTTGCATCTGCCGACCTACGCAACATCACGGTGTTGAGTGAGGATGGCGCGATCAAGAGCGGTATCACCGTCTTTGCCACGAATCAGCTCGAGATTGCGGTTCCGCCGGGAAACCCGGCCGGTGTGTCGGGACTCGCGGACTTCGAACGCACGGACTTGCTCGTGGGCCTCTGCGCTCCCGGGGTGCCGTGCGGTGACTTTGCGCGCTCCGCTCTGCAGTTGGCCGGGGTCACACCTGCCCCGGACACCAACGAACCAAACGTGCGTGCCTTGCTCACCAAGATCGCAGCAGGCGAACTCGACGCCGGAATCGTCTACACGACGGACGTGGTCGCTGCAGCCAACGGAGTCGACGGGGTCATGATCCCTGCGTCACACAATGTGACAGCCCAATATCCCGTGGCGACTCTGATCGACTCGCCCAACCCTGAGGGCGCTGCAGCCTTCGTGGCCTTCGTGCTCTCTCCCTCCGGTCGGTCGATTCTCGCCGAGCATGGCTTTGGGGTGCCCTAATGGACCGCCCGACTGTGACTAAACGTGGTGTCTCCGGTCCGCCTCTAGTGATCGTTCTACTGGCGGCGGTCGGGTTGGCGGTCTTTGTCGTGCCCTTGTTCGGCTTGTTGGTCCAGACCCCCTGGGGCGGTTTGGCTCGTCTGTTGAGCAGCGATGTGGTGCTTGATGCGATCCGGTTGTCCTTGGTGTCCTCGATTGCCGCGACCGTGATATCTGCGGTTGTCGGTGTTCCCCTTGCCTGGCTGCTCGCCCGCGTCGACTTCCCGGGTCGAGCATTGGTCCGTGGCCTCGTGTTGCTTCCCTTGGTTTTGCCACCGGTCGTAGGCGGAGCCGCACTGCTCTTTGCGCTGGGACGGCGGGGTGTGGTCGGCGAGCCGCTCTACGAGATGACTGGGCTCGTGCTTCCGTTCTCCACCTGGGGTGTGATCCTCGCGGCGACATTTGTCTCGATGCCGTTCCTCGTCATAACGGTCGAGGGCGCTCTCAACAGCCTCGACCGTCGCTACGAAGGAGCTGCAGCCAGCCTCGGGGCGAAACGCGGAGCCGTGCTGCGCCGCATCACGCTGCCGTTGATCAGGCCTTCGCTGGTGGCGGGCTTGGTGCTCGCTTGGGCACGGGCTCTCGGCGAGTTTGGTGCAACCATCACATTTGCCGGGAACCTGCAGGGCCGGACTCAGACCCTTCCTCTGGCCGTATTCGTCGCACTGGAGAGTGACCGTGACACCGCAATCGCCCTGAGCCTATTGATGGTCGTCATTTCGCTGACCGTGCTCGTCGTATTGCGCAGCCGCTGGTGGCGGCCCTCGTGAGTGGCCTCGAGGCACGGGTGCATGTCGAGCGCAGCGCGCAGTTCCGCTTGGATGTCGAGCTGACCATCCCCGAAGGTCGCACCGTCGCGCTGCTCGGTCCAAACGGGGCCGGCAAGTCGACGGCCGTCGCCACCCTTGCCGGGTTGACCCCGCTGCAGGCCGGGCACATCAAACTGGACGGACGGGTGCTGGACGACCCGGCTGCCGCGCGGTTCGTCCCGCCGGAGGAACGGCAGATTGGCGTCGTGTTCCAGGACTATGTGCTGTTTCCTCACCTGACGGTGGCCGAGAACGTTGCTTTCGGATTGCGTAGCGGTGGATCTACGCGCGCCGAAGTGAAGTCGGAGGTAGTGCGTTGGCTGGACAGGTTCGGGCTCGGCGACTTGGCGGTGGCGCGACCACCAGACCTGTCCGGCGGCCAGGCACAGCAGGTGGCACTGGCGCGAGCGTTGATAACGGAACCGAAGATGCTGCTTCTCGACGAACCGCTGGCGGCGCTGGATGTCACCACGCGGGCACAACTCCGCCACGAGTTGATCGACCACCTCGAGGGCTTCTCGGGTCCCCGTCTGCTGATCACCCACGATCCCACCGAAGCCTTCCTGCTGGCCGACGAGATCTACATCATCGAAGGCGGCCGGATTACACAGGTCGGCAGCGCCGACGACATTCGGATCCGACCGCGTACCAGCTACATCGCCGACCTTGCCGGGTCAAACCTGCTGGTTGGATCTGCGGCCGCGGGAATAGTGATGGTGGAAGGTTTTGAGCTCCTAGTCGGAGATACGCACATCTCGGGCCCGGTTCTGGCGACCGTGCACCCTCGGGCCATTTCGGTGCACCGTCGGCATCCCGAGGGCAGCCCGCGCAACACATGGCAGACAGAGATCCTGCGTATCGAACACTACGGGGATCGGGTACGGCTACGCACAGGCGATCCACTTCCGCTGACCGCCGAAGTCACCCCGGTGGCGGCGGAGGCCCTGGCTCTCTCCGCGGGGTCAAAGGTCTGGATCTCCGTCAAGGCAACCGAGATCGGTGTCGAGGCCGATTGATGCGAGCGTCAGTCGCGGCTCGTACACCAAGAGTCGATGACTGCCAGCAGGTCATCGGTCGCCGCCACCACCTCGGCTTCGTCTGTGAACTTCATGTACCGGGCAGTGTCGCCGCCCCCTTCCAGGCGGGCGTGATCCCCAGGGATTGAAGCTCCCGTGTGGAACATGAGGGAGACGTGCGACTTGGTACGCGGGTTGAAGCTGGCCATGTTTCCCTTGTACATGAAGGTCGGGCTCTTCCACTTGATGGTCTCGGTCATGCGCTCGTCCGACAAGATGATCTCGCGCACCCGCTGCACGAGTTCCTTCATGGGGTTTTCGTACTCGTCGAACCAAGCGTCGACCTCGGGGCTCCGGTTCATGGCGGCAAGGCTAGCGGGCCCGTTCCGGCCGTAGCGGCGCTGATCCTGCCCACGCCGCCCGAAGATTGGATTGCTCAAGACAGGCCTGATTGGTGACGAAGATCCGTCAAGTGAGCATGTTCAAGGGATCGCTGAGGATCCCCAACACCACAGATACGATCGATGCCGTCTTCGAGGTCGGTGCAGAGTCGCTGCGTGTCACGACGGGCGATGAAGTGCTCGGGGACTGGTCGCTGACCGAGGTCGCGGTGGAAGACCGCGGCGATGGACTTCTGGTCACACTCGATGGGGAGAGCGTCATCGTCGATGTTCCCGACCGCAACGGCTTCGCTGCGGCACTTGGTCCACCGACGAAGTCGCGCAGGTCTCGCGCCAAGAAATCGCGTGCGCCCAAATCGCGGTCGAAAGCGGGACGTCCCGATAGTCGACCCAAATCCGATGCCGCACCCCCCGGACGGCCCCGAGCAGGGCGGGTTCCAAGCCTTCCGATACGCCGCCGGACCGAGAAAGCGGTCGAGGACTCGAGCCGGACCGGAGCTCCGCAAGAGCGGAAGAGTCTCTCTGATGTGCTGGGCATGACCCTTGCGGGTGTCCGGGCCGCGCTGAGCATTGACAACTGGAGGGAATGGCTTCAGGACCCAACGGTTCGCTGGTCCATCGCGTCCGTCGGTGTCATCTTGTTCGCCCTTTTGGCGCTGTTTGCGACCAATACTCTCGGGATGATCCTGGTGCTTGCCGGGATGGTCGGCCTGATCATTGCTGCGCTGGCAGTTTCGGACGATCTGGACGCCTTCCGCCTGATGCCCAACTTCATTTCGGAGACCGGTCTGGTGATCAGCGGCGCAGTTGCCATGGCAATCGGCGGCTTGTTGATTCTGATCGGCTAGGTGCTGAAAAGCGTCAGAACCATGATGCTTGGCTCTAGGGCCCGTACGGCGTGATTCAACCGTGCCGGCATGTGCACCCACGACTTGGAGTCGATGGTGCTCGAATCACTGCCCAGCTTGACCTCCAGCCTTCCGGATAGAACTTGGATCAACGCAGGGCGGTCAGCCGAATGATCCGTGAGCTCTTGATCGCGGTCGAATGCAAACAGAACGACCCTCACCTGATCATCCCTGTAAAGGACACGACTCAGCGTGCCCTGCTCGGGAATCTCTACATTGTCGGTGACGTCGGCGAAGACGGTTCCTCGAAGTTCGCCGGAGCTGGTCATGGTACGAGCAGCACCTTTCCGGCCGTTTGGCGACCCTCGAGCATACGGTGCGCCGCCGCGGCTTCGCTGAGCGGCATCGTGCGATCGATACGGATCTCCAGCTCGCCGCTACTGGTCATTCTGAACAGGTCGTCGGTTCTTGCCTGTAGTTCGGTTCGAGTTGCGATGTAGGCGCCCATGGTGGGGCGGGTCACATACAAGGACCCCAGCCTGGAGAGTGCTCCAAGATCAAACGGCGGCACCACACCGCTCGATTGACCGAACAGGACCATCAGCCCTCGCGGCTTGAGGAGAGTGAGGCCCGGCTCGAACGTTGCGGCGCCTACCCCGTCATAGACGACATCGAGCGAGCGGTCACCAGCTATCTGTTCGACGGCCTCTACGAAGTTGTCCTCCTTGTAGTTGATGACGTGGGTGGCGCCGGCTTCGCTCGCCAGACGTGCCTTGGCGTCGGTCGACACCGTGGTGAAAACCTCGGCACCCACCCGGCGCGCCAGCTGGATGAGGAGCCTGCCGACACCCCCCGCTCCCGCGTGGATCAGGCACCGATGGCCGGAGCGCAGTCGAAACGTGTCGATGGCCAGATAGTGCGCCGTGATTCCCTGGAGCATGATGGCGGCGGCGTTCATCAAAGGCGTCGCTTCTGGGACTCTGACGGCTCTATCGGCCGCGATGACGACGAGTTCGCTGTACGACCCAAGTTGATCGGTCCAGGCTACGCGGTCGCCTGGCACGAAGTCGGTCACGCCGTCACCGACATCTTCGACGATACCGGCGCCCTCGAGGCCTGGTACGAAAGGCAGACCGAGAGGGTAGATGCCGCTCCGGTGATACGTGTCTATGTAGTTGATCCCGGCAGCGACTATCGATACGAGAAGTTCTCCCGGGCCGAGGGAGCTGGCCGAGCTTTCTTCCCACGTGAGAACCTCGGGTCCTCCGGTTTGGTGCACGACTACTGATTGCATGTTCTGAGATTAACGACCGGCCGACCGGCGGCGCATGCTTGATAGTGTGCTCGTAGCCGGCAACGGAGATGAGGATGGACTTCGACCTAGCCGAACCGCATTGGGAAGAGCTGCGCGATTACCAGGAGCAGAACCGTTTCGACCTTCGTGAGCAGTTTGCCGCAGACCCGCAGCGCGCTGTCCGGTTCACTTACACCGCCGGCGATCTCATTGTCGATTTGTCGAAACACCTGATCGATGAGGGTGTTCTCACCAGGCTGGTGGCATTGGGTGAAGCTTGCTCGTTGGAGCAGCGGATCGCTGCGATGTTTCGCGGCGACCCGATCAACACCACAGAGAATCGGGCCGTCCTGCACGTCGCCTTGCGCGCCCAACCGGGTGACACCTTCAAGGTGGATGGGGTCGACGTCGTTGCCGACGTCCGCAGCGTGCTGACGGCAATGCGGTCCTTCTCCGACCGGGTACGCCAAGGCGATTGGCTCGGGCATACCGGCAACAGGATTCGCACAGTGGTCAACATTGGAATCGGCGGCTCCGATCTTGGCCCGGCGATGGCCTACGAGGCACTGCGTCACTACCGAAGCCCGGATATCGATGTCCGGTTCGTGAGCAACGTCGATCCTGCTCATCTGGTTGCACAGCTGGCCGGCGCAGATCCGGAAGCGACTCTCTTCGTGATTGCATCGAAGACGTTCACCACGCTCGAGACGATGACCAACGCCCGGGCTGCGAAGAGCTGGCTGTTGGATCGGCTGGGTGGTGACGAGAGCGCGATCGCCAAACACTTCGTGGCGGTGTCGACCAACGCAACAGCAGTTGCCGATTTCGGAATCGACCCCGCCAACATGTTCGGTTTCTGGGATTGGGTAGGCGGGCGTTATTCGTTCGACTCGGCAATTGGCCTGCCGTTGATGATCGCGATCGGTGCCGATGCCTTCGAGGACATGCTCGACGGGTTCCGGACCATCGATCGGCACTTCCGATCGACACCGCTGGAGCGAAACGTACCGGCACTACTCGGCTTGCTCGGGGTCTGGTACCGCAACATCGTTGGTCATCCAACCTACGCCGTGCTGCCGTACTCGCAGGATCTTCACCGATTCCCGGCCTACCTGCAGCAGCTCGATATGGAGTCAAATGGCAAGAGAGTCAGACTCGACGGCTCAGCCGTGCCCGGCGACACCGGGCCGATCGTGTGGGGGGAGGCCGGCACCAACGGACAGCATGCCTTCTACCAGCTGCTGCACCAGGGAACCAGCGTGGTTCCCGCCGATCTCATCGGGTTCCTCGAGGCGAATGACGATCTCGGTGAGCAGCATGACCTGTTGATGGCCAACTTGTTTGCCCAATCGGAAGCCCTGGCATTCGGCAAGACCGCCGCCGAAGTCGGCGCTGCGGGCGTGAGTCCTGAGTTGATACCCCATCGAACCTTCCCAGGCAATCGACCCACTTCGGTGATCCTTGCCCCGAAGCTGACCCCGTCCGTTCTCGGCCAGTTGGTCGCTCTATACGAGCACAAGGTGTTCGTCCAGGGAGCCATCTGGGGGATCAACTCGTTTGACCAATGGGGGGTCGAGCTGGGGAAGGTCCTTGCGTCACAGATCATCGAGGAACTGGGGGCGGAGCAACCCGATCTCAGCCACGATTCTTCGACGAATGCCTTGATCGAACGCTACAAGGCTCACAAGCGGCGGCTCTAGCCACTTGATTCAGCCAGCCGGCGCCACTCCGAGCGAGCTCATCAACTCCCGCACCCGCAGCTCGATCTCGTCACGAACCTCGCGGACGACCTCGATCGGCTGACCCGCCGGGTCGGTCAGATCCCAGTCCTCGTAGCGCTTCCCGGGGTAGAACGGGCAGACGTCACCACAACCCATGGTGACAACAACGTCGGCTGCACGGACGACATCGTCGGTCCATAGCTTCGGTTGCCGATCCCCCATGTCGATGCCGACCTCGGCCATTGCCTTTACCGCGGCCGTGTTGATCTCCGCCGCGGGCGCTGACCCGCCCGAGTAGACGTCGATACTGTCGTCGGCAAGGTGGCCCAACCAGGCCGCGGCCATCTGGGAGCGTCCTGCGTTGTGCACGCACATAAAGAGCACGGCCGGCTTGCTTGGTTTGTCGCGGTTCATGGCAGCCACATCTCCCTTCTTTTGGGAGCCTACAAGCAACAGACAAACAACTCCGACATAGCGTCGGCGCAGGTGAGCAATACGATGGTCACATGACGGAACCGGCGACAGTTAATTCCTCACGAACGCGGTGGCGCTCGATAGCGCTGCCGACCGAACACGGCGGCTGGGGCTTCACCCTGGAACCGATCCTGCTCGGCCTGCTTGTTGCGCCGTCACCGGCGGCGTGGGAACTCTCGGTTGCCGCGCTGGCCGTGTTCCTCGCACGCAGACCGACAAAGCTGGTCATCACCGATTTGGTGCGGCGTCGCTGGTTACGAAGAACCTCAGTCGCGCTGGGCTTCGTCGGCGGCTACGGGGCCCTGGCCTTGGCCGGGCTGGCTGGAGCTGTCGTTACCGCCGAGGCCGCCTTCTGGTCGCCGCTTCTAGTTGCGGCCCCGTTGGCCGCCATCGCCCTCTACGCCGACTCCCAGAGCCAGAGCCGGGGATTGGTTCCGGAAATCGCAGGGTCCAGCTCGATGGGCGCCACCGTGGCAATGATCGCCCTCGCCGATGGTTGGGAACCGGCGGCTGCTTTCGGGCTCTGGGCCGTACTGGTGGCGCGGGCGGTGACCACGGTCGTGCTGGTGCGCGGCCAGATCCGGCGGGTTCACGGCAGGCCGGTGGGCGCCGGCCGCATCTACGCCACCCAAGGGCTCACTGTGCTGGTGGTGGCCGCGGGTGCAGCGGCCGAAATTCTTCCCTGGTTGTCGGTTATTGCGATAGCCGCAATCGGGTTGGTGGCATACGTGTCGTTGCAGCGGCCACCGGCAGCTGCCCGAGTTGTCGGTTGGACGCAAATCACTGTCGGGCTGTGTGTCGTGCTTCTCACCGCCGTCGGGATCCGGGCGGGGTGGTAATCGGCTAGCCGGTCCAGTGGACCCGGCACCATGTGCGCCGCTCACACTCCGGGCACTGCATCCACCGGCTGTACTTCTTGCCGGGTATCCAGGCTGAGATGAAGGCAATCCGTACGAGCGCTTCGATGGTCGTCATGCGGGTGTGATTGAGGCAATTGGAGCACGCAACGACGACTGTTCCGGAGCGGCGGGGCCCGGCGCTGTAGAGGGCGTGCCTGCCTTCGGCGTGATCCCCGCCTACCAGGGGCTCCTGGTCGAGATGGTCGTCGGCCGGTTCCATCGGAGGCGGGCTGAAGAGGGCGCTCTTGCCGAGCGGATCATTGCTGGTCATACCTTGCTCGCAATCGTTGACGCCAACTCGCGGTAGGCCAACGCCGGTTTCGATGACTTGGCGTGGGCGAGCACAGAGCGCCCCTTTCCCGGCGCCTCGGCCACTCGGACCGATTTCGGGATTGGTGGCGGGAGTACGTGGAGGCCGTATTGCTCCTCGACCGCAGCGAGTACTTCGTGTGCCAGCCGGGTCCTTCCATCGAACAGCGTGGCGACGCCGCCCAGGATCTCCAGGTCGTCGTTGGTGAACGCCCGAACATCGGCAACGGTCTCGAGGAGTTGTCCAACGCCGCGGTGGCTGAGTGTGTCGCATTGGAACGGGATCGCGACGAGGTCGGCGGCTGTGAGTCCATTGATTGTGAGGATTCCCAGAGAGGGACCGCAATCGACCAGAAGGTAGTCGTAGTGTCCGACGAGCGGCTTGAGCGCTCGAGCTAGTACGAATTCGCGCCCGGTCTTCGTCAGCAGGTGTACCTCCGCACCCGCGAGATCAATCGAGGACGGGAGCAGCGAGGGGCCTGAATCGAGTTCGACGACGACATCCTTTGTCTGCACGCGGCCTGCGAAGACGTCATGCATTGTCGACTCGAGTGCCTCCGGATCGATGCCCATCGCGTAGGTCAGACAGGCCTGGGGATCGAGGTCAACCAGCAGGACGTTCTTGCCCAACTCGACAAATGCATCGCCGAGCGAGTGGACCGTCGTTGTCTTGGCGACTCCGCCCTTCTGGTTTGCGAAGGCAATTGTCGAACCCATCGCCGGGATTCTAATGATGAGGGCAGTAGCCCGACTCGCCGATCTCAGACGTTGTAGTTGGTCGACGCGACGTTCCCGCCGGTTCCCGTCCAGTTGGTGTGGAAGAACTCGCCTCGCTCCCGGTCGACCCGTTCGTAGGTGTGCGCTCCGAAGTAGTCGCGCTGGGCTTGGATCAGGTTCGCGGCAACCCGATCCGATCGGTAACTATCAAAGAACGACAGCGCCGAGCTATAGGCGGGCACGGGGATACCTGCGATTGCGGCACGTGCCACGGTTCTGCGCCAGCCGTCCTGGGCGTTCGCGACCGCCGACCCGAAGAAGTCGCTGAGCAGGATGTTGGGGAGATCGGGATCCGCCGCATAGACATCCATCAATTCGCCCAGGAACCGAGATCTGATGATGCATCCCCCACGCCACATCGCAGCAATCGAGGAGAAGTCCAGATCCCATCCGAACTCCGCAGCGGCGGCATCCAAGAGCATGAAACCCTGGGCGTAGGAAACGATCTTCGACGCGTATACCGCGGCGTGGAGATCCGACACGATCTCGTTGGGATCACCGGCGATAGCGCTGTCAGGTCCGACCAGGGTTCCGGCAGCCGATCGACGCTGCTCGAGAAGTGACGAAATCACGCGGGCGTAGACGGCTTCGGCGACAAGGGTGGTCGGCTGACCCAAATCCATCGAGGAGACCACCGTCCATTTGCCGGTTCCCTTCTGACTGGCAGTGTCCAGGATCTTCTCGAGCAGTGGGTCGCCGTCATCGTCGGCGGTGCCCATGATGTTTGTTGTGATCTCCACGAGATAGGAGTCGAGAGGCCCGGAGTTCCAATCGGCAAAGACCTTCTGCATGTCGCGATGGCCCATGCCCAGCCCGCGGTGCATCACGTCGTAGGCCTCAGCGAGCACCTGCATGTCGCCGTACTCGATGCCGTTGTGGACCATCTTCAGGTAGTGACCGGCTCCGTCGGAACCGACCCAGTCACAGCACGGTCGGCCATCGACCGAAGCCGCGATTGACTGGAAGATGTCCTTGAAGTGCGGCCAGGCCGCCTCGCTTCCGCCCGGCATGATCGAAGGCCCGTAGCGCGCGCCTTCCTTGCCACCTGATATGCCGCAACCGACGTAGTGGAGCCCCATCGCTTCGAGTTGTCTGGTACGTCTGATCGAATCGGTGAACAGCGAGTTCCCGCCATCGATGACTATGTCGCCCGGATCGAGGAAAGGAAGCAGGGAATCGATCGTTGCGTCAACCGCCTCTCCGGCCTTGACCATGAGCAAGATCCTGCGCGGTCTGCGGAGCAGGGCGACGAAATCCTCGATGCTGTGGGCTCCGAGCACAGACGTCCCTGCGGCGTCACCCGCAAGAAACTCGTCGACTCGGGCGGTGGTGCGGTTGTAGACAGCAACGGTGACACCGTGGTCATTCATGTTCAGAACGAGGTTGCGGCCCATGACCGCAAGGCCGATCACGCCGAAGTCTGCGCTCCGCTGTATCTGTTGTTGAGCTGCCACTCGGGCATCTTCGCATATGAGTTTGTTGCCGGTGACGGCGCAGACCGGTTTCCGTGCTTTGATAGGCCTGTGGGTCGAGTTCCTCGTGTCGTCATGCTGCTACTGCTGCTACCGGCGGTGGTTTCGTCGTGTGATTTGCAGAGCCCCGATGCCACGGAGGTGTCAGCCGCTTCGGGTGAGGTCACTGTTGCTGGCAGCTTTGACTGGTCCGTTCCTGACAGGTTCGGGCTGGACTCGAACCGTGATGGCCGCATTGACATTCCCAACACCACTGAATACGTCCTGAACCTCGCTGCCGGCACGTGCGCTCCGGGTTGTGACGGAGTCGTTCCCACTTTCAGCGTCGTCCTCGACGCATCCGAGGTTTCCATGGTCGATGATCGGGGGGCGCCTCGGCCCATTGACACGTTCGGCTGGACCGTCTCCGGCGAAGGGATCGATCCGATCGAAGTCACCGCGGGATCGAGCCAGGCCGTCGTTGAGCTTGCTGAAGGCTCCTACGACGTGACGTTGGAGGTGCGCTCCGGCGCCGCGGTTGAAGCGCTAACCCAGCCGATTGACGTCAGCGACATCCTCATTGTCTCGATTGGCGATTCGTACGGTGCCGGCGAGGGCAATCCCGAGGTGCCGGGGGATCCGCCCCAATGGGCGGACGATGGATCGCCTCAGGTCACGCAGCAAGAGATCGACCACGACTTTGCGCACCGCAGCGGCCTTGCCGGCCCCGCCCAGGCGGCCCTCGAAATCGAACGATCCGACCCACGCACCTCGGTCACGTTCGTATTCCTCGCTGTATCCGGAGCATCGATCGACGAAGGCATTGTTGGCGAGGGCGAGCAGAGAGTCGGGGGCGATGGGAGCACCGGGAGGCTGCGACCCCAGATCGACGAGCTGATTGACTTGATGGGTTGTGGATCCGACGGATCCAGTTCGTGCCATCGCAGAATCGACGCTTTGCTGGTGTCAACCGGCGGCAACGACATCGGCTTCGCGTTCACGCTGGGTTCGCTCATTGCGCTGGACCCGGTCTTGGTGGTCAACCCGATATATGAGAACTTGCTGGACAATCTCATCTCAGATGTCGCCAACGCGATCGAGGAACTGCCCGTCACGTTTGAGCACCTGGCTCAGGCGCTCGAGGACGTTGCCATCGAAGAGATCTATCTGACCGCGTATCCGGGCTCAGCCACCTATGCGAACGGGGGTCGGATCCTGACCTGCGACGAGGCCGGAGGCGATCTCCTTCCAGGGCTCGAGGTCGACAGCTACGAGCTGGACCTGGTCGGGGAAACGCTGCTGGCTCCACTCAACGACACGCTGCGGACCATCGCCCAAGAGCAATCCTGGCGGTTCGTCGACGGTCATTTGGCGGAGTTTGCCGGCCACGGGTACTGCGGCTCGGATCCCTACGACGGCGGAATGTTCGTTGGCAATCCGTTTCCGGAGCCGGTCCCTGCCTCGACCCCCGACGCCCGCTGGTTCCGCCAAGCTGCCGAGTCGGCCGCGATCCAGGGGGGAGGAGGCCTGTTCCGTCCTGAGAGGCTCGCGACCAGCGGCACTTTCCACCCGAACGAATATGGGCATCAGGCATACAAACGGGCTTTGCTCGCCGCGATGGGTTACTAGCGGCAGGGCGGAGCAGCGGTGCCTGGGTCGCTCGACTCATTTCCAAATATGCCGCGGGAATCGGGGCATTTGGTAGTACCTTGCAACTCAGGGTAAACCGAAGGCGTCCACCGGATTGCCGAGCGTGATTGGCGGTGCGATGTGACTATTGGAACCAGACGAACGTCGGGTCTCAACCTGGCAGCGCGGGCCTCGCGACGTCTGCGACGGGGACGCGTCGCCCGTCGGGCCGCCCTGTGGATCTGGCTGCTGGCGCTGGCCGGGTTTGTGGCCGCCGGCTTGGTGGGTTGGTGGCAATGGCAGACACTGGCGCGACTCGATACCCCGATCCGGTGGTGGGGATTGTTGATCGGCTTCCTGGCGGCCGAGTGGTTGGTTGTTCACATGCGGTTCGGGCGCCGCGTCCACACCTTCTCGATGATCGCAATCCCTCTGGTCGTGGGCTTGCTGGCTGTGGCGCCGGTCGAACTACTTGCGGCGACTTCGATGGGTGCGGTCGCATACGCTGGTACCCGACGCCGCGAACCAATCGCAATGCTCATCCTGCTCGTCTCGCGTCGTTTGCTCGAAGCTTCAGTCGCCGTGTCGGTTCTCGCTCTGGCCGAGCACTCGGGGGACTGGTTCGGACCTACCGGTTGGCTGATTGTGCTTGCGGCTGCTGTTGCTGCGCACCTGGTCGGCCACTTCCTCTTCTCGATATCGAGCTGGGTGCAGGGCCACGAGTCGAGTGCCGGAGACGCTCTGGAAGCGTACGGCTTTGGTGCATTCGTGACGATCCTCAACGGAAGTCTCGGCATGCTGATCGCCGAAGCGCTGTTTGTTGCGCCGCAGGCTGCAGTATTCGCCGTGATTCCGGCGCTGGCCCTCTTCATCGGCTATCGAGCGTATGCCTCGTCGCGGCACGAGCGGGGGAGACTCAAGGCTCTCTACGAAGCAACCCGCGATCTGCACGCGTCGCCTCAGCTCGAGTCGTCTCTCGTGGCGGCCGCTCTCCATGCCAGGGAGATGTTCGAATCTGAGTTCTGCGAGATCATTCTCGAACTCGGCGCCGATCATGCGGGTTTCCGCACAATCGTTGGGCCGGGGGATCATCAAGAGGCGATGGATCCAGTGGATTTGGACAAGTGGCGGGTCGTCTGGGACCGGGCAAGAGAAGGAGGTGAGCCCTATGTCATCGACCGTTCGGGCTCGCTGGCTTCATCGGCCGGGGACAGGCGGTTGCCGATCTCGGCAGCCATGGTGGCCCCGGTACCGGTCGGAGCCGACGTCGCCGGCGTGATCATTGTGGCGAATCCACAGAATGACTCGGAGCTCTTCTCCAAGGCAGAGCTGCGTCTGCTGGCGGCGTTGGCGGCGCAAGTGGGTGTGGCGGTTGAGAACGGCCGTCTCGAGGACTCGCTGGCTGAGCTGACTGAGTTGAAGGCCGAGTTGCAGCACCAGGCGTTCCACGATGGATTGACGGGGCTCGCCAACCGCGCGTTGTTCAGCGAGAGCGTCTTTCAGGCCCTGCAACTGACCAGACGCACCGGCGGTGATGTTGCCGTTCTCTTCCTCGACATCGACGACTTCAAGCACGTCAACGACCGTCTGGGGCACGTCTCGGGTGACGAGGCACTCCGTGCATTGGGCTCACGCCTGCAGGAGCAGAGTGCGCAGGAGGACACGGTGGCCCGCATTGGTGGTGATGAGTTCGCCATCTTGATTCAGAACGTTGCGGGTGCCCAGGAAGCCAGCGCGGCGGCCAAGCGCATCATCGACGCTCTTGCGGTCCCGTTACGCATCGCCGGCCGTGAGATGCCGGTCACCGCGAGCATCGGCATCGCCTTCGGTCGCTATGGCGACACCGCAAGTCAGGTGCTGCGCGATGCCGACGCTGCTCGGTATGCAGCCAAGCGAGATGGAAAGAACACGTTCCGGCTCTTCGAGCCCGATATGCACTCAGAGGTTGTTGCGCAGCTGAAGCTGAAGGCCGACCTGGAGGCGGCAATCGCTCGTCAAGAGCTGCGGCTGCTGTATCAACCCATCGTGGACTTGGAGAACGGATCGTTGCGTGGCTTTGAAGCTCTGGTGCGGTGGCAGCATGCTCTCAAAGGTTGGCAGAGCCCGGGTACTTTCATCCCGTTCGCCGAGGAAACCGGGTTGATCCACGATATCGGCCGGTGGACTCTGTGGGAGGCAGCGCGCCGTTGTCGGGACTGGGTCGAGAAGCTGCAGCCCGAGCCCGGGGAGTTCAAGGTCAGCGTGAACCTGTCGGCGCGGCAACTGGATGAAGCCGACATAGTCGATGAAGTCGAGCGCGTCATCGAGGAGATGGGATTCGACCCGTCGTTCCTTGTGTTGGAGATCACCGAGACCGCCATCATGAGCGCCGCTCCCGAGCTGCTCGATGATCTCAGTGCCCTCGGGGTGCCCCTGGCGATCGACGACTTCGGCACGGGGTACTCATCGCTCGCCTCTCTGCACAAGCTGTCGGTCGACGTGTTGAAGATCGACCAGATCTTCGTCAAAGGGATTGCCGAGGAGGATGATTCCTCGCCGTTTGTCGGAACCATGGTCGGCCTCGGACAGGCTCTCGGTTTGCAGACCATCGTCGAGGGTATCGAGCATCAGGCCCAGCTCGAGAAGCTGCGGGAGTTGGGTTGTCGCACCGGTCAGGGGTTCTACTTCGCCAAGCCGTTGGCCCAATCTCACGCCAACCGCCTGGTGGATCGCGAGGTCGACGGCAAGCCGGCGTTCGACCTGGACGCAATGGCTCATGGCTACCGCGATCGTCGGCTGAGGTCAGTGCCCTAATCCAAGGTCGTTGTGTCGTAGCGGGGCTCGCTCCGTCCCCGGGACGGCCGCCCGCCAGCCGGTTGATCAGACATCCCGAGCTGCTCGCGTTGACCCTCGCGTAATCGTCAAGGACAGGGCCGCAGCGCCGATAGAAGTTCGTATGAACAGCGCAACTGCCCCCAGCGGCCCCAAGCGGCCGAAGTTCTCTACCGCGCGTAGAGGATTCGAGAAGGACCAAGTCGAGGCCTACCTAGACGAAATGCGTGCTGCGCACGACAAGCTGGCGTCGTCGGCTGCTCTCGCCGAGCGCCGCCTGACGGACGCCAATTCTCGGCTCGTCGAGACCGAGCTCAAGCTCAACGATGCGTCCAGCCGGGTGAGTCAACTCGAAAGCGAGATCGAGGAGCTGCAGGCTGCTGGACCGGCTTCGGCAGCAGATGGCAGCGACGACGAGAATATGAAGTCGATGCTTGCTGCCAAGGAGCGGATCATCGATCGTGCCAAGGACCGTGCCCGGCAGATCGAAGAGGAAGCTCACACGACGGCTCGCGAAATCGTAGCCAAAGCACAGGAACAGGCCGCTAGCGCTGTTGTGGCCGAAGAACCTGTTGTCGAGAGCGAGGCGGTCCCCGCTGAGGGCACAGCAGTGCCGCACGAGAGTGTTGCACTGGCCAAGAAGGAAGCCGCTGTCGTATTGGCCAGAGCGGAGCAGAAAGCCGCGACCATCCTCGCCGAGGCCAAGCAGACCGAGATGCAGGCACGACAGGCCGGAATCGCCGGAGCCGATCTCGACGAGCTGGGCCGGGGCACGATCGAAGCTGCTCGGGCCAGGGCCGAGTCGATCACGGCGCGAGCCGAGGCAGTTGCCGCCGAAGCATCCCAGGAGGCAGCCCGACTCAGGGCCGAAGCAGCATCGGCAGCCGCACAAGCTCGAGAGAAGCTGGCCGCGGCGCGCACCGAGGCTAAGCGACTCACTGACGAATCGAACCAGCTTCTCGCCAAGGCCCAAGAGACTATTGCGGCTGCCCGCGACGAAGCGGACACGACATCAGCCGAGGCGGAGGCCCGGGTGCAAATGCTCACCCGCACCGCGGACAACTACTCGGCGCGGGTCAGGTCTGAGGCGGATCAGGCAGCGAGACGGGTGCGTACTCTCGCCGATGATGATGCAACCAAGCTGCGCAGCCAGGTGGCCGATGAGGTGGCCGCCGCTCGCACCAAGGCCGAGGCAATGCTCACCGAGGCAACGAAGGCTCAAGAGGATGCCGCGGTCGCGCAGCGCGACAGCGAGCGCGAGGCCAAGAAGCTCGTCGACGATGCAACCTCTAAGGCCGATGCAATCCGCGCCGAGGCAGCTCAGGCTGCAGAGGATCGTCGGGTCGAGGTCGAGGCAGCGCTCGACTCGCTTCGTCAGACAGCTGAGGAGGAGGTCGCTTCTGTAGAGCGTAAGACCAAGCGAGCGCTCAAGGAGGCCCGCAACCGCTCAAAGAATGCCCGCCAGGATGAGGAGCGGGCCGCAGCAGCGGTAGTTGATGCCGAGTCGACCGCCGCAGGTATTCAGGCGGCAGCCGAACAAGCGGCAGCCAACCGACAAGCCGACGTCGAGCGGCAGGCTGCCCAGGCCAAGGAAGAGATTTCGGCTCGCATGGCCGCGATCGTCGAAACCGAGGAGAAGCTTGCGGGCGAACTGCAGGCCCTCGAAGCCAAACGGGGCGAGGTCGAAGCAGAGGCCGACGCGATTCGTACCGAGGCGGCCGAGCTGCGTGAAGCCGCCGCCAACGAACTGGAGAGTGCCGCAGCGGAGCGAGGGGCAATCCTCGAAGCGGCCAAGGCCGAGGCGGCCGGGCTCGTTGTCGCCGCGGAGGAAGAGGCCAACGGCCGTATCGAGTCCGCAGAACAGACCGTTGCAGAGCGTCTGGGAGCTGCCGATGCGCGAGCCAGCGAAGTCGCATCTCGGGCCGAGGCGACGAAGCTCAGCTTGATCCGGCAGGGTGAAGAGGCGCTTGCCGATGTCCAGGCAAGAGTTGTTGAGGAACGTCGCGTAGCCGCGGAGACATCCGGTGAGGTCAAGGCAGCAGCTGCGGCCGAGTGCGACATGCTCAAAGCCGAGGCACGCCGGTTCCTGGCGGACGCCGAGAGCGAGCGTCGTCAGGCTCGTGACGAGCATGCCGAAGCCAAGGTCGTTATAGACAGAGCGCGCACCGACGCCGAAGCGATACGGGCGGAAGCCGAACGTGAATCGGCTGCGAAGACCATCGCACAGCGCGCAGAGCAGGAGCGGCTGGCCAAACTAGCCGAGCAGGTTGATGCCAGGCGCAGCGAGCTCGAAGCCGAGCAGGCGTCCCTCACCGCCGAGAAGAAGCAGGCCGAGCTGGCGCGTAACGAGGCCGAGGAAGCCCTCGCCAGGGCTCGCGCCGACGTCGCCCGAATGCTCGAAGAGACCCGCAAGCAATCGGTCGAAGAGAAAGACCAGCTGGAAAGTCGCTATGAGGAGATGACCCAGGAGCGCGAGGCAATCGAGGCTTGGCGGGGTGAGCTGGCCGGCTGGCGAGCACAGCTCGACAAGGAGCGAGCCGCGCTCGATGCCGCCAAGACGTTGGTGGAGCAGGACCGTAGCGGCCTCCAAAAGGAACTGGCACGAATCGAAAATCGCTGGAGCGAGATTGAGCGCAAGGGCGTACAACTTCTCGACGGGGCCCAGCTCGAAGCGGATGCAATCATCGAGCGGGCCTGGTCAGAGGCCCGGCGCGTCATTGGACACACCGACGGCGACGAATCGGATGATGCGACCAAGCTGGCAGAGCTTCGCGCTGAACTGGAGAAGCAGCGTGCCGACCTCGACAAGCGGCGCGTCGAACATGAGCAGAACCAAGCCCAACTCGAACTCGATCGAGCCGAGCTGGTCGCAGACCGGGCTGCCCTCGAGGCGCAGGCTGCCGACCAGACCCCTGGTGACGGCAATGCCACCATCAGTGCGGCTCTGAGCGAGCTGGAAGAGGAACTCGCCAGACTCGACGCAGCGTCCGTCGAAGCCAACTCGATCGAGGAGCCCGCCCCGATCCGGCCGGGTAACCGACCGGAGATCAGCCAAGGGGACGACCCGGTCTCGGCTCTCGGAAACTGGGACATGCTGTGGACAAGTGATGACGAGACGGATCACCTCCCCGAGGACACCGAGATCATCGAAGAGGCGGACACCGACTCGGATGGATCGATCGACCCCTCGCCGGCGGATGAGCAAGACAAGCCCGCGGACAGCGCCAAGCAGCCGTCGGATGATGGCAAGCAGCCCGCCGACGACGAGGAATTCGGCGAAAGTCGCTACGCCCGCAAGTCGCGCCATCTTCCCACTCTCGAAGGGGACCATGCATCCCCTTCAACGGGAAGCGGGTTGCGCAGCGCCATTATTCGGGTGCCCAACAAGCGCGGTGACGGCTCCTAGGCGGGCCGTGGGACCAGGTCCTGAGCATGAAGAGCAGGAGCAGGCAGGGTACCGACCCGGGGGCTGACTCCGAGCATGCAGTCGAGCCGCGCCGCCGTCGCAAACGACGCCGCGAGGCGGCTACGGGGCCGGGACCGGCTAACCCGGGAGCGGGTAGTCATTTCTCCGAGCAAGGTGAGGATGAAACGTCCGAACCGGAGTCACCGTCAGTCGGGAAACCAGAGCCAGATCTGCTCGGTCGGCTCGGTTCCAGCGCCGACGAAACGACGCGGGAGTTGTTGGCGGCCGCCGAAGCGCGGGCCAGTTCGATCAGAGCTCGCGCCGAAGCCGAAGTCGCAGAAGCCCTGGCGGCAAGCGCCAAGATGCGCTCCGAAGCCGCATCGCTCACCGCATCGGTGCGGGAGACGATGGCTTCAGCCACGTCGGATGCAGAGGCGACCCGGGAAAAGGCGCGCGAGGCCCGTCGCGAAGCAGAAGCACTCCTCGAACGCGCCCGTGTCGAAGCTCCCGAGATCCTCGAGACCGCCAAGACCGAGGCTGCCGAACTGCTGAAGAACGCTCGCAAGACTGTTGCCCAGGCCGAGGTCGACACCAAAGTGCGCGTTGCCGAATACCTCGACCTTGCCCGGCTCGATGCCGCTGAGGTCGTTGCCGAAGCGGAGCGCCGCGCCGAGGGGATCATTCGAGCCGCCGAGCAGGAGACGCAACGCCACGCCAGCCGAGTAACAGCCGAACTCGATACGAAGCGGGCCGAGGTCGAGCAGCAGACTGCTGCCCTGCACGAGGCCGTAGCGGATGACCGGTCGGAGCTCGAGCATCGGCGAGAGAAGGCCGAAGCGGATATCGCTGCGGCGGCCAAGTCGGTTGAGATCATGCTGGCCGAGGCCGAAGAATCGGCCGATGCGGTGCGTCAGCGTGCGGAGGAAGAGCAGGCGGAGGCACAGCTACGAGCAGCCTCGTTGGCGGAAGTCGCCGCAGCCGATCGAGCAGAAGCCCATGAAGCACTTGCGTCGGCTCGGGAAGCCGAGGCTGCGGCGGCTGCCGGCATGGAAGAGGCCCGGGCCAACGCGGCGTCGATCGACAAGGAAGCGGAGGGTCTGCTCGCCAAAGCACGCGAACAAGCCGAAGCGCTGCAGCGCGAATCCGAAGCTATCGAGCAGGCCATGCTTACCGCGGAGCGTCACTCCGCGGAGGCGATCGAAGAAAACGAAAGACTCTCGGCGGCTGTGGTCGCGGAAGCGAAGGCCGAGGCGGAGCAGGTCACGGCGGCCGCGGCAGAACACGCAGCACAAGTCGAAGCAGCTGCGACAGCAAAGCTGGCCGATGCGGAGCGCCGGCTCGATGAAGCCAAGAAACGAGAAGACGAGGCCTACCAACTCCGCGATGACGCCGAAACCGAAGCCAGACGTCTCCGCCAGGAATCCGATCTTGCGTCGATAGCCCTGGAACGCAGCCGCACCGAGGTAGAGCAGGCCACTCAGGCGGCGATCGAGGAGGCTCGTCGTACCCGCCGGCAAGCCAAGAAGGAGGCCAGGAAGACTCGGGCCGCAGCCGACAAGGTGGCCGAGAAGCAACTCGCCGAAGCCGAACTAGTGCTTCGCACGGCCGAAGAGGATGCGACCGTACTGACGGCCGAGGCGGAGCAGGCTGCCGCCGAGGTCGAGCAGAGCCGTAGAGATTCGGCAGATGCATATCTCGAAACTCGCCGATCAGAAGCGGCTGCCTTGCTGGCGGCGGCAGAACAGCAACGCGTTGAGCTACTCGCAGAAGCCGACGCCGATGCCACCCAGATGCGCCGGGAGCAAGAAGAGCTGCTCCGGACCGAGTCGGAGCAGACACGCCGCGAGGCAAGGAATCAGGCCGAGACACTCCGCGCCGAAGGCGAGCGGGTTGTCGACGAGGCGAAGGCACAGGCCGGCGCAATCATCGCTGAAGCCGAGGACGGGGCTAGAGGAGAGCTGGAGCAGGCCAATGACGAAGCCGAGAGCGTCATCGGATCAGCCCGGGAAGCCGCTTCGGAGCTGAGAACCGCAGCCGATGAATACGCCGCCGAGACCCGCACCGCGGCCACGGAGGAACGCGAGAGGATCCTCGACGAGGCGCGGAAGCTTGCCGGAGAAATCGTCGACGAATCCCATGCGGAGGCCGAAGCAGTCCTTGCCGAAGCTCAGCAGCACGCCGACACCACGCAAAGCGCGGCTAGAGACACGCTCACCGTTGCAGAATCCGAAGCAGAGAACATTGTTGCGGCGGCACGTCAGCAGGCAGAAGCGGATGCCGCAGTCGCATCCCAGCATGTTGACGGTTTGCTGCAACAGGCGCAATCGGACGCCGCCGAGATGATGGCCACCGCTCACGGTGATTCCGAAGCGGCCCGCGCTGAAGCGACCGAGGTGGTCGCCTCGGCACAGCGAGAGGCCGGAGAGATCATCGGCACGGCCCGGGCAGAGGCCAAGGCTGCCAGCGTCGAGTCCACTGAGCTCATCGAGGCAGCGAAGACAGAGGCGGAGTCGATCGTTGCCGAGGCACAGTCGGAGGCGGAGGCTGCTGTCGCCGCCGCGGACGAGCGGGTTGCAGAGGCGGAGGCACAGGCCAACGACATCATGGCTGCAGCAGAGGAGCGTCGCCGCGAAGCCGAATCCGCGGCCGCCGACGCCGCCGCCACGGCGGAAACCGACCGCGAGAACATCCTTGCTGCTGCACGCAGCCAAGCCGAGGCTGATGCTGCGGCTGCTGGTGAGCGGGCGGCTGAGTTGGTGGCGCACGCTGAAGCTGAGGCTGGTGAGATCGTGGCGGCCGGGAGGGCTGAAGCAGAGGCGGCTGTTGCCGAGACGGTAGACACCGTCGCCTCCGCCGAAGCGGAAGCCAAGGAGATCATTGCGGCCGCCCAGCAACGAGTCGAGGTCGCAGATGCGGCAACTCGCGAGGCCGTCGCCAAGGCCGAGGCCGAAGCAGAGGAGATCCGCGCCCTTGCCCGACAAGAAGCCACGGCCGAAGGGGAAATCGCCGCCCAGAAGGCTGTCGAGCTCGTCGAGAGAGCCGAGGCCGAAGCTGCAGAAATCGCAGTAGTTGCCCAGAAGAATGTCGAGACGGCCGCGCAGAAGGCCGTAGAGCTGGTGGCGAGGGCAGAAGAGGAAGTCGACGATCTCACGGCGCAAGCCCGGGTACGCATCGACAGAGACCAAGAAGCAGCAGCCCTGAAGGCTGAGGAGGTGGTGGCCGAGGCGACTGCAGCTGCCAACGAACTACGACGCGAAGCCGTGAGCAGAATCGAAGCGGATGGCGATGAGGCGGCGCGTCGCTCCGCAGAGATGGTTGAAGATGCCAAGGCTCGCGCCGAAGAGATCCTGGCGAGGGCCGAGACCAAAGCGGAGGACCTCAGGATGAGCGCAGACTCGGATCTAGCGAGCGAGCGCAATGAGGTTCTCGGGCAGCGCGCTGAACTCGCGGCGCAGCAGGACTCGGTTGCGATGAAGCTGGAGTCGCTGGCCGAGGAGAAGGCTGCTCTCGACAAGCAGCGGAAGCGACAGAAGAAGCAGCAGAAGAGCATTGCCACGGAGAATGCAAAGATCGCCCGCAAGAGCGAGATCCTGACCGAAGCCCAAGAGGCGTTCGTTCAGGAACGTACCCTGCTGCAGCGACGTTGGGCCGAGACTGAGAAGCAGGGTGTTGCGGCATTGGAGCGGGCACACGAAGAGGCAGAGCGCATCCTGCGCGAAGCACGCGCTCAGGCGGCGGACATCCTGGCCTCCCCCGACGGTGCCATCGAAGACGACGCCATCGACGCGGTCACCGCCCAGGAGGCGTTGGCAAGGCTCGAACAAGCGCTTACTGCGACGCGACGGGACGCGCACGATCGCACCTCGGCCGAAGCCGCGGAGAGCGGTCACGACACCGACACCGACGCATCCGGTGTCTGGGAACAAGGGCATCATCCGGGCGCGGCCGCCGACTCCGGCACGCAGGTGAGTTTCGCAGCGTCCGATGCCGCAGATGAAGCCGACGAGACACTCGACACTCCAACCGAGTGATCTCGGGCGACGGCGCCCGATCCGCTATACCAACAAAGCAGGTAGGGTGCCGGTCTCAACCTATCCCTAGGACTCTCCTTGAAGCGCTACCTGTCTGCAGTCTTCGTGCTCGCCATAATGGGTGCCGGATGCGGTTCGAGCGGCACCGTCGCCGCAACCGTCAACGGTACGGACATCACCGTCGAGGACATAAACGGTCTCGTCTTCGGTGATGCCGCTCTGGCCGACGAGGAGTTCACCCAACTATTGGGTATCGCCGTGCAATGGGGGATCGTCGCCGACGCCGCTGAGGAGGAGTTTGGGATTTCTCCGACCGATGACGAGGTCGCAGAGCAAGCGGATCTGTTCTTCGCAGAGCAGGGCGGCGACATGACATTCGAGGAGTTTCTAGAGGACCGTAACGTTTCGGAGGAGGGCCTGAACAAGTATGCGGCTCAGGTCGTCATCAACGATCGGATTGTTGAAGAGATCGAAACAGGTCTAGATCCCGTAACGACCGCCGATGCCGCCCGACTTCTGGAAGAAGACCCGATGGCTTGGATCGAGGTCTGCTCGGCTCACATACTCCTGGAAACTCTCGAGGAAGCCGAGGAGGTCCTCACCCTGCTCGACGAAGGCGAAGATTTCGCCGCCTTGGCCGCAGACCGCTCACTGGATACGGGGAGCGGTGCCGCCGGCGGCGATCTCGGCTGTTCTTCACCCGATCGGTATGTTCCCGAATTCGGTCTTGCCACTATCTCTGCACCTCTCGGTGAAGTCACCGATCCGGTGCAGACACAGTTTGGCTTTCACCTCATCAGGGTGGACAGCCGGAGCGAGCCATCGATTGAGGAGTTGACCGCGGCGGCATCAGAAAGCAACCTGGGCGCGGCCCTCGAGGCCTGGTATCGGAACGCGTTGGAAAGCGCAGAAGTGAGTATCGCTGAAGAGTGGGGGACATGGAACAACGATCCGATTCCACGCATAGTCCAACCCGGGGAGTAGATCCGGCGAAACCAGCCGGCGTCGCCGCTGTCCGAGGCACAGCCTTCGATGCTCCCGAGTTGGGTCGCATCAGGGTTCGCGAAGACGCCCTCTTTGTCATCAGCCGAGATGGTGCGATTGAACGCGTGTTGCTCCCGGAAGACGACTCGTACCAGCCGCAACTCGAGCAATTGCGCAGCATCGGAGCGCTCACCGAACTCGGGGCACACGAGTACCTCTTTCCCGGCCTCATCGATCTGCACAATCACGCGCCGCAGTGGCCGCAATTGGGAAAAGCCCTGGACGTTCCGCTGTCGGTATGGTTGGACCGCTACACCTTTCCTCTCGAGGCGAAGTACGCGGATGTCGGCTTTGCCGAGACGGTCTATCGCTCGCTGGTGAAGGGGATGCTTGCAAACGGAACCAGCACGGCCGTCTACTTCGCGACTGTGCACCTTCCGGCGACGCGCCGGCTCGCCGAGATCTGTTTGCAGCACGGCCAACGTGCGCTCGTCGGCCGGGTAGCCATGGACTCGCCGGCGTCGTGCCCGGATTACTACCGCGACGCGTCGGCCGCGGTAGCACTTGAAGAAACCGCATCCCTGATCGAGCACGTTCAATCGCTCGACGGCAACGGCGCGGGTCTGGTGCGCCCCGTCGTGACTCCCCGGTTCATCCCGAGTTGTACAGACGAGTTGTTGCGCGGTCTGGGTGCGGTGGCTGCCGACGCTGGAGCCCACATCCAGACGCACTGTTCGGAATCGGATTGGGCCCATCAATTCGGGCTCGAGCGCTTCGGTCGCACTGACACTGCCACCTATCTCGACTTCGGCCTGCTGACTCGCAGATCGATACTTGCTCACTCCAATTTCGTCACGGCAGCCGACATGGAGCTGATCGCAGCCGCGGGCGCTGCCGTGGCCCATTGCCCACTGTCTAACTTCTACTTTGCGAACGCCGTCTTCCCGCTGCGAGCGGCTCTCGAGCGCGGCGTTCACGTGGGCCTGGGAACCGATATCTCCGGGGGTCCCGGCGTCTCTATCTTCAGGGCGATGACAGATTGCGTGGTGGCTTCACGAGTTCGAGAAGACGGGGTCGACCCGAAACTAGAGCCCGAGAATCGCGGCATTGGCGATTCGCGGGTTACGTTTGCCGAAGCCTTCTGGCTGGGAACAACCGGTGGGGGCATCGCCCTCGATCTGCCCATCGGAGTGCTGTCGCCGGGCTATGCATTCGACGCTGTTGCCGTGGACGCGCGGGTGGCCGACACTGATTTGGTGGTGTGGGAGGGCCTCGACGAGCTAGAAGACATCTTCCAGAAGACCATCCACAGCGCAACTCGCAACAACATCGCCACAGTCTGGGTACAAGGACGAGCAGTTCACCGGCGCAGCGCGGTTACCAATCCGGTCTGAGCAACGAGGCGCCCCGGTCGACGGTGAGAGTCGCTCCGGTGATACCGCCGCTGAGGTCTTCGTTGAGTAGAAACCAGACAGCCTTGCCGACCTCGACGGGATGGAGCGAGACGTGACCGAGCGGTGATGACCGGCTCGAGATCGGCTTGCCGCGCCGGTTCACCGCCACTTGTCCGGTGGCTACCGCGTTCACCCGGATGCCGTTGGCGGCAACGTCATGCGCGAGCCGCTCCATCTCAGCCAGGAGGTACGCAGCCCCGGACGAATCGACGCTTGCGTGCCGTATCGTGGTCAGGAACACGACACTGCCGAGTCGACCGGCATCGCGTATCCCGCGGGTCACGGCACCCGCCACGAGTACCGCCTGCTGCGGCGAGAAGACCGTATCGCTGTCAAGAGCGAAGTGAGAAGGATTCACCACCAGACCGTCCGGTAGCGGCGCCTCCCCGTTGACCAGCCTGTCGATGTCGGTGGCCGAACCGACCACCCGTTTCTCAACTTGTCTCGGGCTGTCCTCGAGCTTGCGTAGTTGCAGGTCGATCGCAACGCGGTCGGGGCTCGCCAAGGTGGTATGCGCTCCGGCGGCAGCGGCCACGGCAACGGCGCCTGTTCCCGCTCCCGACGCTCCGTCGAGGACGAGGACGTTTCTTCCTTCCAGCGATCCGGCGATCCCTTTGATGCGATCCGGCCGTCGGCGCAATAGCGACATCTGCAAAGCTTACGCATCCCGTTCCGTTGCGCTCCAACCGGGTTCGAGCGCCGGGTTCGAGCGCCGGGTTCGAGCTCCGGGTTCGAGCGCCGGGTTCCACGAACCTCTGTCATCTAGAAGACGGGCCGGGTAGGTTGGTGCCATGAGCAAGAGATACTTCACTCCCAAGCTGTTCGGCTTCCTCAAGGATCTCGCCGAGAACAACGACCGCGATTGGTTCAAGGCCAATCAGGACGCCTACGAGGAATACGTGCGCGAACCGGCGCTCGAGTTCATCAACGACTTCGCTGCTCCGCTCAAGAAGATAAGCCCTCACTTCGTTGCGGATTCGCGGACGGTCGGTGGCTCACTGTTCCGGATCCAGCGGGACACGCGTTTTTCGAAGGACAAGACCCCGTACAAGATCAATACCGGGCTGCAATTCAGGCACATCGCAGGAAAGGACGCTCACGCCCCCGGCTTCTACCTCCATATCCAGCCTGGGGAGTGTTTCATGGGCGTGGGTCTGTGGCGGCCGGAGACAAAGGTTGCCTACTCCATACGCCAGGCCATCGCGGACGATCCGGCGGGTTGGAAGCGAGCCAGTCGGGGTAAACGGTTCAGTGATGTATACGCCATTGGCGGGGACTCGCTCAAACGCCCACCGCGCGGGTTCGATGAGGATCATCCGCTCATCGAGGATCTGAAGCGGAAGGATTTCATCGCCTCGACTCGCGTCACTCAGAAAAGCATCACCTCGGACCACTTCATGGAAGACTTCACCGACAACTGCAAGCGGTCGGCTCCTTTCATGAAGTTCCTCTGTGAAGCCGTGGGGGTTCCATTCTGAGGTGCTCCGCGCCCGGAGGCTTCGACACCCTGGGCGGCGCTATCCCTGCAGAGTGAGTGCCCGCATCTTCTCCGCAACTGTGGCGAGGAGATCGTCGAACGAGTCGGCAAACGCCTGGACGCCGTCGATCTGCAGCTTTGCGGTGATGGCAGCGAAGTCGACACCGACATCGGCGAGGGCTTCAAGGTCGCGGTGCGCCGCCAGCATCCCGGAACCCAGAGCCGAGCCATCGGCCTTGCCGTGATCGAGGTAAGCGTCGATCGTTGCTGGCGGCATCGTATTGACGGTGTTCGGTCCAACCAGAGGCTCGACATAGAGAACATCCGAGTACGCCGGGTTCTTGGTCGACGTGCTGGCCCAGAGGACTCGTTGCGGACGCGCCCCGCGCGCGGTCTGATCGGCAAAGCTGGGCCCGTCGAAGATCTCCAAGTAGCGCTCGTAGGCAAGCTTGGCGTTGGCCACCGCGGCTCGTCCTCGTAGTTCGAGCGCAGCCTCGGTTCCGATCTTGTCCAGTTCGGCGTCGGTGTTGTTGTCCACCCGGCTCACGAAGAATGAAGCGACCGATGCGATTCGGCGCGGATCTTCGGCTCTGCTGATGCCGCGCACGTAGGCCTGAGCAACAGCCTCGTAGTCCTCCAGCGAGAACATCAGCGTGGCGTTGACGTTGATTCCCGCGGCGATCAGCTCTTCGATGGCGGGGATACCTTCCGGCGTTGCCGGAACCTTGATCATGAGGTTCGGACGGTTCACCAAGCCCCACAGGCGGTGGGCATCGGCGATGGTGCCGGCCGTGTCCGCGGCTAGGTGAGGCGACACCTCCAAGCTGACGTAGCCGTCGGCCGCTGCGCTGTCGTCATAGACGCCACGCAACGCATCCGCTGCGTCTTGGATATCGGCGACGGCGAGTCCCTCGTAGATCTCCATCGCCGAGCTCTCCGCATTTGCTTCGAGTGCCGCCCGGATTGCCTCGTCGTAGGAGTCCGACCCTCCGATCGCTTTCTGGAATATCGTCGGGTTCGACGTCAAACCGCGGATTCCGTCCTCGACCAGCGTATCGAGCTCGCCTTCGACCAGCATGTCACGGCGAATGAAATCCAGCCATACGGACTGGCCGGCGTTGTGAAGCTCATGCAACGTGCCCATCAAAAACCTCATTTGGAGTCGTGAGCCGCCTGGATACCGGCGGTGGTGAGGAGGATAATCGACTGTTCGGTCGGCGGTTCCGAGCCTATTCGGCAAGGAGGTCCTTCAGTCGCTCCCGAACTTCCCGTCCGATGTCGTCGCGATTGAGGGCATAGGCAACTCCCGCCGCTAGAAAGCCGGCCTTGGTGCCACAATCGAAACGGGTGCCGATGAGACGAAGTCCGTTGAAGGGCGTTTCTCCAACCATCTTCATCATCGAGTCGGTCAGCTGTATCTCGTTACCCGCGCCCGATTCCGCCCGGGAGAGATGATCCATGACGGAAGGTTGCAGTATGTAGCGACCCACGATGGCGAGGTTCGACGGAGCTTCGGCAGGATCGGGCTTTTCGATCAACCCCCGAACTTCAATGAGGCGACCGTTGCGAATACCCGGTTCCACGATCCCGTAGCGCGAAGTGTGCTCGTCGGGCACCTCCATCAGCGAAACAACGTTGCCTCCGTGCTGCAGATAGACCTCAACCATGTCGAGAAGGGTTGGTTTCTCCGACTGGATCAGATCGTCCGCCAGCAGGACGGCAAAGGGTTCATCGTTGATTAGATGCCGGGCGCACCAGACCGCGTGGCCGAGGCCGAGCGGT
>JASJAS010000056.1 GCA_030066875.1 Acidimicrobiia bacterium
AGCACCCGGGGATAGCGCCGCGGTGGCCCCCCCAGGCAACTATTCCGGCGCTGCCTACGTCTTCGAACGGGCCGGCCCCAAGTGGGAGGCTCTGCGATTGGAGTCACCAGAACCCGCACCTTGGGACTGGTTTGGAGCCTCGGTGGCTGTCGCAGGTGACACTGTGGTTGTAGCCGAAGCGGTTGCTTTCGAAGAGTCAACTGCGGGGACGGTCTTTGTCTTTGAATATGTGGCTGGGAGTTGGGTAGGAAGTCGGATTGCTTCTGCTGAAGAAGATCAGCTCGGTTGGTCTCTGGCCGCCGGAGAAGGCGTAATCCTGGCTGGGGCGCCTGAGCAGGAAGTACTCGGTTTTGGCACCCAGACCGGCGTGGACCCGGGAACCGGATATGCGTTTGTCATGACCGAAACAGATGGCGGATACGCCACCAGACAAGTCGTCCCAACCGAGGGCGACATTGGAGGCGAGTACGGCTACGACATCGACATCGACTCGGGCCGACTCGTCGTCGGAGCTCCCCGCTACCTCGGGAAGGGAGCAGCTTATCTGTACCGCCTTGCGGCGGATGGATCTGGCGAAGCGGTTTGCACAGCCTGGGACGCCACCAGCCTGGATCTGTTTGGGCGGTCCGTGGCCATCGACGGCAACATACTCGCTGTCGGTAGCCCGCTCGCTGATGATCCCGCTCGCAACTCAGGCGCGGTGTACATCTTCGAAGCGCCCTAGTTGTTGACAACAGGGTGGGCGTCAAACAACAGACCGGCACCCGGGTTTGTGAAGGTGTCGGTGTATCCCGCGCAGTGATGTGAAACATATCCGCCGAATACGAGGTTTGCTAGGTCGCGTCTGGGACCGGGATCGTCCGGCTGCACGTCTGCGCTTGGTTTCTCAGACCCATCGAGGATGTCGCGGCACGTTTCAGTGGATGTCAGTGGGTCCCATTTCGTTGGGTTTGTGACACCCAGCGCGACGTAGTGAACTCCCGTGAACTCGCCGTCCGGACCCGCTGCTGCGGGTCCGCGGGCTCCCGGACGGCGCCCAGAGACAGGTTTGCGGGGTGGTCGCTGGGTCTGTCTCATCGATGGGTACGCTTCATCCATGACTGGCCCGCCTGCTCAATCTGAAGTGAGCATCAGTTCCGTGGAGCTCATCGCCATGCTGTCCATGACGATGGCGCTGGCGGCACTCGGCGTAGACCTCATGCTTCCAGCGTTCGGCGACATGCGGATCGACTTCGGGCTTGCCGCGGACTCCAACCGGATCGCCGGCGCGGTCACGGCGTATGTCCTCGGCTTCTCGGTTGGCTCGCTCTTCTTTGGTCCCCTTTCCGACCGCTTCGGCCGCAAGCCGGCGCTCTACCTGGGTTTCGGCGTGTACGGCGCCGGTGCGGTCGCCTCGGCACTCGCACCGTCCCTGGAGATCCTGTTCGCAGCTCGCGTCCTGTGGGGCTTCGGTGCGTCTTCGACGCGGACCATCGCCCTGTCCATCATTCGCGACGTATACGCAGGAGATCGGATGGCACGAATCATGTCGTTCGTCTTCTCGGTGTTCATCCTCGTGCCGATCGTTGCGCCCAGCATCGGTGCAGCCATCGTGGCCATCGCACCGTGGCAGGCCGTGTTCTGGGCCGCGGCGCTTTTCGTTCCGGTCATCGCCATCTGGTCGACCCGCCTACCCGAGACTCTCGACCCATCGAACCGGCTCCCCCTTCGCCCTGCTGATCTGGGTCGAGCGGCCCGAAAGGTGTTCACGACGCGCCAGACACTCGGGCACATGCTCGCATTCACTGTGTCGTTCGGCGCCTTTGTCTCGTATCTGGCGAGTTCGGAGCTCATCGTCGACGACGTACTCGGCCAACCAGACCAGTTTCCGATCATCTTTGGTGGGCTTTCGGCGGTCATCGGGGCGGCGGTCCTAGTCAACGGGACGATCATCGAGCGATTCGGGACCGTGCGAGTGTTGCGGGCTACCTCTGCGGTGTACATCGCCGCGTCTGTCGGATTCCTCATCCTTTCGATAGCGACGGACGGTCGGCCGGGGTTATGGCCGTTCATGGTAGGGATGAGCATGGTCCTGTCGATGCACGCCATGCTCATCCCGAACGCGAACAGCCGGGCGATGGATCCGATGGGAACCATCGCCGGGACCGCGGCCGCCGTCATCGCAGCGGTCACCGGCGCCGTCGGAGGTTTCCTCGGGGCGTTGATCGACGGGTTCTACAACGGCACCGTCACCCCCCTCGCTGTTGGCTTCGTGGCATCCAGCATCTCGGCCGCGCTGCTCATACTTTGGGCCGAGCAGACCGCGTCCGCCCCGCGTTCCTCCTGAGTGCGACGGTGGCGGGCGCGGAGCCCGCGTCGATTCGGTCTCGAGCCACAGTCGGCTGGCCTCTCGGGACTGATGAACTTCTTGGGGCCGTCACGAGACCCGGACCCCATCTTTGCGATGCGAGTGTTCGCGGCTGCATTGGGAGCCGTAGACCGAAGTTCGCTTGCAACTCCGATGTCATCTGCTGGCGTATGACCCGGGAACCTCTGGCGAGCTGGGCTCGTCATAAGGGGAGATTCGGGATCGACCCCGAAGCCGAGCAAGATCGATGAGCTGACGAGGTCGAGAATGGAGAAGCTATTGGAACTTCGGAGGCTCGCCGTGGTGCTCGCCGCGGTCGCCATCATTGCCGGCGCCTGCGGTACTGGTGACGACCAGCCTGAAGGAGCGCCCCTTGCCCCGGATGTGGCCGCAGACGAACCGGCCGACTTGCCCGCCATTGACGACGGCCCCGCCGGGGCACCGAACGAACCCGTGACGCCGGGCGTTCCCTGGTCGCCGGAGTTCTCGATGAGCGTTTCCGAAGTACTTTCGGGTGGCGTGACCGGAGCGGCTGCGGTCAAGGGATTCCTGGTGGTTGATGCCGGCGGTGCCCGCTTGTGCGAGGTGCTCGCCGAGTCCTACCCGCCGCAGTGCGGTGGTGAGGCGCTCCCCATCACCAACTACGAGGAATTCCTCGGCGTTCCGGTGCAGGAGGCGCAGGGCGTCACGTGGACCGACGACGTCGTGTCTTTCGTCGGAATGATCGTCGACGGGACCCTGGTCGTCGACCCGACGATTGCGGAGTAGCCAAAGACTGCAGAGCGATAGCGGGAGCCGAGCCGCACCGCCCATATCGGCACGTCTGCGCTCGGGTAGTGCTGCCACCCGCCTCGGCTGTCGATCGAAGCCATTGCGGGTTTCATGAGCGCCTCGACTGGTCGGCGTTGCGCGCCAAATGGCACCCATAAGCGCTGCTCGTCTCGAACGAGGCCAACGTACCCCGAAACGCAGAAATCCCCTGCAGCGCAGGGGCCTCAGCCGCAGTTTCCGCACGGCGGAAACTGCCAAGCTGAAGCCTCGGGTTAGGCTGAAGGAATCGAGCGGAGGGGAAGTCGCCGTGGAACCCTGGCACCCATTTCGTTCCGCTGCATCCCAGCAGGAGTACTTGACGTTCTATGACCAGCGTGCGCAGCGCTGGCCGATCCCCTCGGAATCAGCGATGGTCCCCACGACGTTTGGTGACACGTTCGTCAGGATCCAGGGCCCGGCCGACGGATCGCCGCTGGTCCTGTTGCCCGGCGATTCGGAAACCTCGCTTGCGTGGATACCGGTGATTGAAGCGTTCGCCTCCGAGCATCGCGTGTACGCCCTCGATCACATCTATGACATCGGGCGAAGCATCTATCGACGCCAACCTCGACGTCCCAACGATTTCGTGCGTTGGCTCAACGAGCTCTTCGACGAACTCGACCTGCACGACGTTCGACTCGTCGGGCATTCCTACGGAGGGTGGATGGCGTCCCTCTACGCGCTTGAGTTCCCCGAACGCCTCGACAAGCTCGTCCTGCTGTCTCCGCCGACGGTGCTCCGGCCACCACTCGGCCTCTATGCCCGTGCCATCCTCTACGGCATAGTTCCCAGTCGCTCCTACATTCGGCGATACCTCTACTGGTACGCACCGGACTGCGTCCGCCACGAAGACACGCGGGCGACGATCGACGAGATGGTCGACGAAGACGTCCTCGGCCGGCGATGCTTCAAGATGAAGAAGCGCGAGATTGTCCGCCCCACGGTGCTCTCCGACGAGGACTGGCAGCGACTCGCCGTTCCGACACTGTTCCTCGTCGGACGCAACGACGTCTCCTACTCCGCGGAGCGGGCAGTCAAGCGACTCGGCGCCGTGGCGCCCCACATCAAGACAGAAATCACCGACGGTGACCATCACCTCACCATCACGAAACCCGACTGGGTGATCCAGCACGTTCTGGAGTTCCTCGAAGATCGCTGAGCCGCCTGACGTTCCATCACGCTTGATCTGTCGCCCTTGCGGAACGTCTAGGCGATCCAGCCATACGTACCGCTCGCGGCCACTCACGGTGGCCGTCTCGATATCGGTAGGGGAGCGCGGGATTGCTGGTTACGCGCTCTAGGGCATGGCGCAATGCCCTGTTGCTGGTGCGTCCTGGGTTGAATAGTGTGTCACGCCAAGCGTGGAGGCTTTCGCGGTGCGTTGGGGATTGTCGATCTCACTGTCCGGAGAACTGGCCGACCCGAAGGTCCTAGCGGACGTCGCCGTCATCGCTGAGGAGGCTGGTTGGGCTGGCGTGTTCGTTTGGGACCATCTCTGGAACCGGACGCTGGCACCGTTCGCGGATCCGTTCGTCACAGTCGCGGCGATCGCTATCGCCACTGAGCGGATCAACGTTGGTACGTTGGTCACCGCGCTCCCGCGACGGCGCCCGCAGCTCGTCGCACAATCGACCGTATCACTGGATCGTCTATCCGGCGGGCGGATGGTGCTCGGTCTCGGTCTCGGAGTTGATAGCCACGGCGAGTACTCGGCGTTCGACGAGCCAGCTGCAGATGACCGTGCCAGAGCCAGGGCGCTCGATGCGGGCATCGACCTGCTGAAACAGATGCTCGCAGGCGAACCAGTAACCGGTGCTGACGGACGCATCACCACGCTGGCCAGCGTCCAACAGCCACGCGTTCCGATCTGGATCGCCGGCACAGCACGGTACACGGCCGGACCCAGACGCGTGCATCGTCACGCAGTGGAGGGCCTGGCGCTGGTAGGCGCAGACACCTGGTCACCGGACAACGTCACAAGTGCGCTCCAGGCGGGCGAGTTATCGGCCGGTGAGATTGACCTCGCCTTGGTAGGCGGTGCACACCCCGACTCACATGCCCTCGCTGAAGTCGGCGCAACGTGGTGCATCCCCGAGATTCTGCCTGGCGCTACCGCATCCGACGCCAAAGCCTTTGCCAGAACGTCCCCACTTTGACCTGGGATAGCGACTCCGTGGATGAGCTGCTCTTCGCGTCAGTCGCATCTCGGGCGAGCCCCTTTCTCTGACGCAACAAATCGCGCGTCCGCCCATAACGGCGCGTCTGCGCTCAGGTAGTGCTGCCACCCGCCTCGGCTGTCGATCGAAGCTGTTGCGGGTCTCATGAGAGCGTCGACTGGTCGGCTATGCGCGCCAAATGGCACCCATTGGCGCTGCTCGTCACAAGCTTGAGGAACTCATGAACCAGGAAATCCCCCGCTATGCGGGGCTTCAGCCGTGGTCAGGGACGGCGTCGATCCGTCGACCTCTGGTTTTTTAGACCCATCAAGGATGTCGCGCTGCGTTTCACTACATGTCACGGGGTGCCATTTCATTGGTTTTGTGACCTCCAGCGCGACGTAGTGAACCCCCGGGACTTCGCCGAATGGCACCTGGAGGGCACGCGAAAGACTCGCCGCAAGGGTGCCTACGGCTAGCACGAGATGTGTCGCAGCGAAGGATGTCGCGCATACCAAGCAGTGTGCTTCGGGCACCGCTCCACCGTCGAGGGGGACACGGAGATCCACCACACAGGACCATCCGAGAATGCCGGTTCGGCTCGGAACGGAGTGTGCGATGTCGCTCACGGTGCTGGGTGATATGGGCAGTCGTGAGGCACGTTGACCAGCGCTGCGCGCTGTGTCCGTCAGGCGGCCGCGAGCTCGATGTTCTTGCCTCCTCTGAGTAGGAGCCACAGCGTGAACCACAGTTCCCCGATCACTGAAGGGATGGCAACGATCGCAAGAAACAGGTTCTCGACGTCGGCATAGTCGGCGATCACCGCGCGGGCAAGGGTGTCGATGATGTAGGCCGCGCCTGCAACCATCAAGATGTAGCCGAGGGCTTTGGCGGTCCACCCGGAGTTCACGACCAGATAACCGAGCAGGATCAAGTGGAAGCCGAAGCACACCAATCCGATGAGCCATGCATAGTTGAAGGCGTCAACAGCCAGCAACGCATGCGCATCGACTTGTCCCGGGCCGAATGCAGCCAGGTAGTCGGCACCGCTCAGCAGCTGGAGCGCAACGAAGAAGAAGATCAACGCTACCCCGAGAAGCACCGTGTAAACGAGCCGAAACCACGCCGTCAGCAGCGACAGGTCTCGGCTCAGGCTCCGAAATAGGACGTAGAGTGCCCAGGCGACCACGACATCGACAACGAAGACGATCGTGAACGCAACGAGACCGGCTCGGAACATGCTCTCGGACTCCAGGATGTTTGCGGCAGTCGCTGACGCGTCGCCAGACTCGATGAGTCCGCCGATCACGACGAAGTTGGCAAAGATGGCCAACGCGAAGATGGCGATATACCCGATGCCGGCGACCAGCGCCGCCCGGCGAGGGGTCATTTCGGGGATCTTGGTTGTCATTTGGGTATTCCTCTCTGGACGTCGGGGTTGTAGTGGAATCGGTTGCCAGCTCTCGAGTCGCGTCAGACGGAGACGACTGTCTTGCCTCGGCTGCGGCCCTCACCGACGAGATCTATGGCGGCGGCGGCCTCAGCTAGGGGATAGGTAGCAGCGACTTGGGGGGTTAGCGCTCCGGTCTCAACCATTCCGACGAGCGTCTCGAGATCCGCAGTGTTCGGCTTCGAGATGAGGGCGCGCAGGCGTTGACCGATGAAGGGTGACAGCAGCAAGGCCCGGATGGTCCGCCCGAAGCCCATGGTCACCTGGCCGCCGGATCCGCCGACGATGACGAGTGTGCCCTTGGGCTCAAGCGCCCGGCGCAGTTCGCCTAGAGGTCGGTTGCCGGCAATGTCGATGATGACGTCAAATCGGCGAGCTTCATCGCCGATTCCTTCCGTTGTGTAGTCGATGACATGGTCGGCGCCGAGCTGCCGCACCAGCTCGAGGTTGCGGGTGCTGGCTACACCGGTCACCTCGGCACCGTCCGCCTTGGCGATCTGGACGGCAAACGAACCGACGCCGCCGGAAGCTCCGATCACCAGCACGCGATCGCCCTCGTTGACTTCAGCCCGGTCGCGGACGGCCTGAAGAGCGGCGAACCCGGACATAGGGAGTGCGGCGGCCGCCTCGAAGCCGATGTCCGATGACTTGGACACCAGCTGGCTCTGGGCGACCGCGACGTACTCGGCAAGCGCACCGTTGCCCCATCCGACGACCTCGTCACCAGGTGTGAAGCCAGTCACAGCCGACCCGACCGCCTCGACGACGCCGGCGAACTCCAGACCGGCGACCCGATGCTTCGGGCTGCGGATTCCGTAGGTAGGGCGAGCGATGTACGGGAACCCTCGACTGATGAGCCAGTCACCTTTGGCAACGGCCGTGGCCCGCAATCGGACGAGTACCTCGTCGGCTCCGATCGCCGGGACATCGATGTCGTCCAACCTGAGTACGTCGCTTGGTGCTCCGAATGCTTCGTGGATGATCGCCTTCATGGTCTCTCTCCCTCTCTCTCGAGGTTCTTGTTTACAGTGTAAAGCGATGCTACATTTACGCTGTAAATCTGTCAAGGAGGTTCGTATGGCGCTCGACTCCGATCGAGCACCGGTCACGCGAGAGCGGATCCTGGACACGGCTTTCGCCCTCGCCGACCAGGGAGGACTCGAAGCATTGAGCATGCGTCGCATCGGCAAGGCGCTCGGCGTGGAAGGCATGGCGCTCTACAACCACGTCGCCAACAAGGACGAGATACTCGACGGCATTGTCGAGCGGGTCCTAGCCGAAATCCCGCTTCCTGCCGAGGACGGGGACTGGAAGGACGAGATGCGAGAACGCGCCATCGGTGCGCGTCGGGTGTTCCTAAGGCATCCCTGGGCTATCGGACTACTCGAGGCCCGGTACGCCGACTCCAGCCCGACCCGCCTCGGCTACTACGACGCAGTGCTCGGCTGCCTGCGCGCGGCCGGATTCACGCCGACCGTCTCGATGCGGGCGTTCTCGATCATCGACAGCTTCCTCTACGGTTTTGTCCTCCAAGAACTGAGTCTGCCGTTCGATGACCCCGACAGTCTCGAGGAAGTAGGGGAGGATCTGCTCCGTCAAATGGCCGACGCCTACCCCAACCTCACCGAAGCCACCGTCCAGGCCCTGGCAGACGGCTGGGATTACTCCGAGCAGTTCCGGTATGGGCTCGATCTCATCCTCGACGCCCTCGCCCAACTGGACAAGGGCAATCACCGCGGGAAGAAGGAATGAGATGATCCACAGACTCGACCCAGCTATGGCTTCAGCCGTGGTCAGGGACGGCGTCGATCCGTCGACCTCTGGTTTTTCCGACCCGTGGACGATGTCGCGGCACGTTTCACCACAGGTCACGGGGTGCCATTTCATTGGGTTTGTGAACTCCAGCGCGACGTAGTGAAACCCAGTGAATTCGCCGCACGTACTCGCCAGCGGCGAGTACGCAGGCACCTGGAGGGCACCCAGAGACGGGTTGCGGGGTGGTCGGTAGATCTCTGTCTCGCGGGCACCCTCCCCAGCGTCGAGGTGGACGCAGGGACCCCCAGATTTCGGATCATCCGGGATTGCCGGATCTGCGCGGAGCAGGGTCCGACGGCCAAAACCTACCGATAAAGCAACGGCGCTGAGATGCGAGGAATCGCTATCTATCACAGCTGGAGTCATGAAGGCCTGGGCGCTCCCGACCGACCAGTATGCGCAAGCCTAATCCTGGGCTGATTGACCCGAGTACCACACCCTGGTGAAGTCGTAGCGGTGAGCGGGGGGAATAGCGACCAGTGCGGTTACTCGGTGTGGTGACCCTCGGCCGCGGCGGGGGGCACGGAATCGTCGGTCAACGAGTACACAGTGATGCCCTCGCTCTTGCCCTTCAACTCGACGACCCTTGCATCTAGCGAGCCAGCCTTGAGGTCGGCAGCGCGGAAAGCATCTTCACTGATGAGAATCTCGCCGGCGCGAGCGGTTGATGACAGCCGGGCGGCAGTGTTGGGCACGTCACCGAGAACGGTGATGTCGATGGTGCCGTCCTTTGAGCCGACCGAGCCCACAAACGCCACGCCCGTGTGCACCCCTATGCCGACAGGGATCCAAGGTTCTCCCGATCCGTAATGGCCGGTCTCCTTGAGAACTTGCTGGGCGGCTGCAATCGCAGCAAGCGCGTGTTGGCGACCAACGAATCCCGGCGTGTACATACCGGACACTTGATCTCCGATGATCTTGTCTATGAGGGCATCGGTTTCCACCATGATCTTGCTCGATACCTGGTAGAAGCGGTTGACGAGACGGCCGAATTCCGTTGGGCTCATTTCTTCGGCGAGAGTGGTTGAGCCGCGCACATCTCCAAAGAGCAGGGACAGCTCGATCTCGGCACCCCCCTGATACTCGCGAGCGAACTCCTCACAGACATTGCAAAGGCGCGTGTTGAAGTTGGAGGGTCGCTTGCCCCAGAACGCCCTAACCACCGGGCTGCCCAGGCCACGGAACGGCGCGTAGCAGTTCTTGCAGCGGGGTGACCCGGGCAGGTGCCTGAAGAGGCGCCGTTGTCGTTCCTCTTTCGCAAACTCCCCTGTCGTCAGGTACGTCCGCCAGAGCTGTTCTATTTGAGCGCTCGGTTCGGAGGTTTCAGACACCTTGAGTCCCGTACGACTGACGTTGGGTTCGCGTCATCAGACTGTAGTAGCGGCCAATCCTGAATTCTCGGAGAAATCCGGCGGTGAGCGCCGAGAAGGTAAGGGGGAACATGTCGGCTCTGCATGCGACTGCCCCGAAGCACAGGCAAAGGCCTACCGGTGTAGGTTGCTGTGGGAGGCAGTAGCGAGGGAGAGGAAACTGCGATGTTTGTCAACGTACCTTTGCATGCCGTCCTACCAACTTCCGATCTGGACCGCCCGATACGAAGCGGGCGGAGTGATGTTCCTTGTGTATTCGTCTCAGTTCGCCGGAACCAACAAAGCGACTGCCGCCGGTTTCCAGGTCGATGACTTCGATGAGGCGGTGGCGGTGCACCGATCCAATGGTGTTGTCTTCGAAGACGTCGATTTCGGAGAAATGGGATCGACGATTGACGGTGTTATCACGCTGGCTGACGGCAAGGACAAAGCGGCCTGGTTCAAGGACAGTGAGGGGAATGTGCTCTCGCTCTCAACCATCGGTTGACACAGCGATCCCAGCTGGAAGCACCGTCTCGCCTCAACTCGAGGCCGGCTGCGGAGGGCGCACGAGATGATCGCTCGAGTACCGACCGAGACCGAGGTGGCCACCTTCTGTCCTCTGTGTGTTTCCCGGTGTGGGGCGCGGGCAACCGTGTCGAACGGAACGTTCACGTTATCTCGCGACCCGTCGCATCCCACTGGGAAGGCGTTGTGCGTGAAGGGTAAGGCCGCACCGGAGATCTCTGCTCATCCGGACCGTTTGCAGTATCCGCTGAGGCGCACCAACCCGAAAGGTGCGTCGGATCCCGGCTGGCAGCCAATCGGATGGGAAGACGCGCTGAACACCGTCGCCGACCTGCTCAAAGGGTTGGCCCGCGATCACGGCCCGGAATCGGTCGTCTTCAGCTCCGTATCGCCCTCGACTTCGGCGATCGTCGACAGTGTCGATTGGATCCAGCGGCTTCAGCGTGCTTACGGCAGCCCCAACCTGGTCGCGTCCATGGAGCTATGCGGGTGGGGACGCTATCTCGCATCGCTGTACACCTACGGGGCATCGGTGCCCGGCCAATACATGCCTGATCTCGACCGTGCAGGATGCATCCTGTTCTGGGGCTACAACCCGTTGGTGTCGAGGCTTGCCCACGCAACGGCCACGAGGGCAGCGTTGCGGCGAGGGGCGAAGCTGATCGTTGTCGACCCTCGCAGGGCCGGACTCGCCGGCAAAGCAGACCCTTGGCTGCGGGTACGTCCCGGAACCGATGCATCCCTGGCACTTGCGGTCGCAAACGTGATGATCGAGCGGGGGTGGTTCGACGACTCATTCGTCCGCCGGTGGACCAGCGGCCCCCTCTTGGTACGTGTCGACACCGGGCGGTTCTTGCGGGCCGACAGTCTGGCTCGCGGTGGCAATTCGGATGACTACGTCGCCTGGGATGAAGTCACCGAACAGCCGGTTGCTGTCAACCCGGCTGCGGGCGGCACCGATATCGACGAGCCTGATTGGTTGGCGCTGATTGGCAGCGTCGAGGTGGCGACGATCGACGGGGCGGTCGCTTGTCGGCCGGCATTCGACCTCGTTGCCGAGCAGTGCCGGGCCTCGTCGCCTGCGATTGCCGAGGGGATCACCGGTGTCCCCGCGGCCGAGATCGAACGTACCGCCGAGGTCATTTGGGAGCACCGCCCCATCGCGTTCTACACGTGGAGCGGCCTCGAGCAGCACAGCGACACGACGCAGATCATCCGAGCTATCAACGTGCTCTACGCGCTGACGGGCTGTCTTGATGCTCCGGGGGGCAACGTGCTGTTCACCTCGGTCCCGTCGAACCCGATCGCCGGCGCCGAACTACTCGGCTCGGCGCAGTGGGCCAAGACCATCGGGGTTGATGATCGACCGCTCGGTCCTGCTCGATTCGGGTTTGTGACAGGGGAGGATTTCTACACGGCGGCTCTTGAGGGTCGTCCTTACCGAGCACGGGGTCTGGTCAGTTTTGGGTCGAATCTTCTGATGGCCCACGGTGACAGTTCCCGCGGTCGGGACGCGCTACAGCGACTCGATTTTCACGTGCATCTGGATCAGTTCATGAACCCCACCGCTGAACAGGCCGACATCGTCCTCCCGGTCACCGCTGCCTTCGAAACCGAGGGTCTCAAGATCGGATTCGAGGTGTCCCAGGAAGCCGAGTCGCTAGTCCAACTCCGCAAGCCTCTTTTGCAGCCAATTGGCAAGGCCCGCTCTGACCTGGAGATCATCTTCGACCTGGCTAAGCGGCTCGGCCTCGGCGAACACTTCTTCGACGGCGACGTGGACGCGGCCTGGGAGCACCAACTAGCGCCGAGCGGGGTGACGCTCCAACGATTGCGCGACAACCCTGCGGGGATATCCCTGCCGTTGGAGACGAGCCACCGCAAGTATGCGGCGGTAGACCACAATGGTATCCCGGCCGGGTTCGACACACCGACAAGACGTATCGAGCTGTATGTCGAGGCCTTCCTCGATATCGGCCAACCGCCAGTCCCCACCTTCGTTGAGCCCGCGTTGAGCCCCCGTTCGTCTACTGGTTTCTCCGAGGCATTCCCACTTGTCCTCACCTGTGCCAAATCGCTGTACTTCTGCGAGACCCAACATCGCCAGGTTGGCAACCTTCGGCGCCATGCACCGGATCCCGAGATTGAGATGCACCCCACGACGGCAGAGGGGCGAGGCATTGTGGAAGGACATTGGGTGGAGATCGCGACGCCCAAGGGGACCGTCCGGGCCCGCGCTGCATTCAACGAAACGCTCGATCCTGGTGTCGTGTGCGGACAGCACGGATGGTTCGAACCGTGTGAGGAGCTCGACATACCAGGACATCCACCGTTCGGCCCAGGCAGCGCCAATCTCAACCTGGTTCTCAGCCAGACCCCGAGCGACCCGATCAGCGGCAGCTCGCCACTCCGAGCCCAGCTCTGCGAGGTCACCCCGATTGTCTAAAAGACCAGGACATGACCGCGACGTCAGTCCCGGTGCGAATGGCACTCGGCCGAAAAGTCACCGACGCAGCGCCCACATGAGGAAGAGCACGAAGTCCGCTGCGGGATAGGAGACTCGCCGCCTGCACGTTTGCCGAAGGCAACCTGCAGAGGAACCGCCTCATGGAGGCGGTTCCCGTGGTCAGGGACGGCTCGATCCGTCGACCTCTGCTTTTTCAGACTCTGCAAGGTGTTTCCTCCTCAACTCCATAAGATGTCGTGGACGAACTGATCGAAACGCCCGGTTGCACGGACATTCGCACTCTCCACCATTCCCCGCTTTCGGCGGGGGTTCACAGTCGCTGTCGGGCGCGTGATAATTGAGGGAGTTCTCCGCGTCGGCTGTGAGGGGAGCTTTGATGACCGCCACTACGACCATCATTCTCGGCGGGGGGTGGGGCGGGCTGACAGCAGCTCACCACCTACGGGGGCTGGTTTCGTCAGAACACAGAATCCTCGTAATTGAGCGAAGCGCAACCTTCTCGCTTGGAGTGTCCAACCTCGGATTGATGACGGGCGAGCGACAATCGGTGCGGCAGATTAGCCGTGACATGGCGAATCTGAAGCGCCCGGGGATCGAATGGGTGCACGCAGAGGTAACTGGCCTAGATCCGGAGGCTCGCACAGTTGAGACGAATGTCGGGAACCACATTGGCGACCATCTCGTCGTGGCTCTCGGTACCGAGCTTGCCCCCGAGGCGATACCCGGGTTTGAAGGGGTCGCCCACAACCTATATGACGCTGAGGGAGCTATCGCGATCCACGAGGATCTCGAGCAATGCGACGGCGGCAGAATCGCCGTGCTAGTGGCCGGAGCTCCTTTCCGGTGCCCGGCTGCCCCGTATGAAGCGGCCATGTTGTTGGAGGCTTGGGCCAGGGAACAAGGCATCCGAGATCGTGTCGACATCGACGTATATACCCCGGAGGGGATTCCAATGGCGGTGGCTGGTCCCGAGATTGGCGCTGCGCTATGTGCCTTCATGGACGATCGGGGCATCGGGTATCACTTCAATCGGCAGGTGGCGCGGATCGACGCTACGTCGCACATGATCGAGTTCGAAGACGGCGGGCCGGTGGCCTACGACCTTCTCGTCGGGATTCCACCTCATCGCGTCCCGAAGGTCTTGCAGGAGGCCGGGCTGATCGACTCCAGTGGGTACGTCCCGGTTCATCCGCAAACACTCGAACTGCTGTCGGATGTAGACACACTTGCCGTGCATTACCCGGGTGTCTACGCCATCGGTGATGTCGCCGCGGTGAGGCTGCTCAACTCGATGCTCCTCCCTAAGGCGGGCGTGTTCGCCGAGGGTGAGGCGCAGGTGGTGGCCGCTGCTATTGCGGCGGCGATCAATGGCGAACCGAAGCCACGCGGTTTCGACGGACACGGGTTTTGCTACGTCGATGTCGGCGATGGGTTAGCGGCGTACGGCACAGGTGATTTCTATGCGTATCCGGGCCCGCGTGTGACGATGCAGGATCCCACGACTCGAGGGAGGCGGGCCAAGGAGGAGTACGAAGACCTCCTCGACATCTGGTTCTCCGTCGAGTCGTAGAAGAACGCACGCTCTTCAGATCACGGCCTACAAAGAAGGGGACGTTCTGGGGGGAAACGCAGAAATCCCCTGCGGACAGGGGATTTCGCAAGCAACCGCCTCGGTGAGGCGGGTTGCCGTGGTCAGGGACGGCGTCGATCCGTCGACCTCTGGTTTTTCAGACCCATAGTGGATGTTTCACTACGTTTCACTACAGGTTAGGGGGTGCCATTTCGTTGGGTTTGTGACCTCCAGCGCGACGTAGTGAAACCTGGTGAGTTCGCCGAATGGCACCTGGAGGGCACCTGACAGGCGTTTCGGGACCCGGGCAGCCGGGTGCGACCGTCCCCTGCAATTGGGCATCGTGTGGGAGTGAAGCTACCGAGGACCGCCCGGCGCTTAGGTGGCTACGGGTGTTTCTCCGCGGAGGCGACCGAGGGTCTTGTCGTCAATGCAAGCACCCTGGTGCCTGCTAATGGCAAGAGCCGCTGCGCCCGCCTCACCGCTGGCTGCTTCTGTGATCGGTGTCCCGGGCCATCGCTCCGAAAGGGTGGCGCGAACAAGGCGGCGGATCGGTGCTGCCTTGGTGAGCAGTGAACCAGCAAGGACAACAACGGCAGGTTGAACGTCACGTGCCGCCGCTGCGGCGGTATCGGCAAGATGGCCAGCGGCTGTTTCGACCAACCTGAGAGCGACTTCGTCTTGCTCGTCGCACGCCGCCACAACGACCGGGGCAAGTTGCCCCAATTGGGCCGGTGGCTGGCTGTGGGCCGTGGTCACAATGTCACGCGCGACGGGTCTCCCAGTAGTCATCTCGATGTGGAGTTGTTCGCAGATGGCTGATACGAGAGCGGTCTCGGGCCCGGTTCCATCAATCGCTCTGATCGCAGCT
>JASJAS010000057.1 GCA_030066875.1 Acidimicrobiia bacterium
GCGACGATGTCGGGCCCGATGGGGATAACGACGAAGGTGGCGACGGTGCCGGCCAACATGACGTACGGCGCCAGGCGAAAGACTTTGTCGTCGGCTTCGTCGGGAACCAGGTCTTCCTTCTGCAGGAACTTGACGGCCTCAGCCAACGGGTGGGCCCAGCCCCAGCGGCCGCCGACGTACCAGGGGCCGATCCGGCTCTGGATGTGGGCCGACCATTTCAGCTCGGCGTAGATGAGTACCAGCGACGTGCCCAGCATGAGGCCGAGCACGACGACCACCTTGAAGAGGAGCATGAGGACGAAGGGGACGTTCTCGATCATCGGTCGACGTCTCCGAGGACGAAGTCGAGGCTGCCCATGGTGGCGACCAGGTCGGGGATGAGCTGGCCGACGGCGATCTTGGACAGGATCGAGATGTTGGAGAACGAGGCGGAACGGATCTTGAGCCGGTACGGGATGCGGCCGCCCTGGGAGACGATGTAGTAGCCCATCTCCCCCTTCGGGTTCTCAGCCCGGACATAGGTGGTCCCCGCCGGCACTTTGAGCACGCGGGGCACCTTGGCTTGGAGCGGCCCGGAGGGCACGCTGTCGATGGCCTGGCGCACGATCTTGATGGATTCCCGGATCTCCTGCATGCGGACGAGGTAGCGGTCGTAGCTGTCGCCGTTGTAGGTGACGACCATGTCGAAGTCGAGGTCGTCATAGGGCAGCAGCCCGGTCTCTTGTTTGCGCAGGTCGAACTCGACGCCAGAGGCCCTGGCGTTGGGACCGGACACCCCGAAGGAGATGGCGTCCTCGTACGACAGAACGCCGACATCCTTGGTGCGGACCTGGATCATCTCATTGCCGGTAACCAGCTCTTCGAACTCCTGGCAGGAGTACTCGGCGCGGTCCATGGCGTTTTCAACTGCGGCGTAGAACCCGGCGGGCAGGTCGAGAGTGACCTTCTTCTGAGTCTTGCCGCCGCCGGCTGCCGGCTTAACGCCACCCACCCGGTTGAAGTTGGGATGGAAACGGCCACCGGTGACCGACTCGATGACGTCCATGATGTGTTCCCGCTCCCGCATCGCATACATGAGCGGAGTAGCGGCGCCCAGCTCGAGCGGGTAGGAGGAGGCAAAGATGAGGTGGTTGGAGATGCGGGTGAGCTCGGTGAGGATGAGCCGGATCATCTGCGCCCGCGGGGTGGGCTCGATGCCCATGAGGTTCTCGATGGCCCGGATGAAGGCGACCTCGTTGGCGAAGCCGGAGATCCAATCGATGCGGTTGATGAGGGCGGTGATCTGCGGGTAGGTGCGCACCTCGGAGAGTTTCTCTTTACCGCGATGCATGTAGCCGATGGCGGGTTCGAGCTTGGAGATGCGCTCCCCATCGACCTCGGCAATGAGGCGGAGCACACCGTGCGTGGAAGGGTGCTGCGGACCGATGTTGAGGTTCATCGTTTCGCCGCGCAGTTCGACAGAGACGCCGCCGTCGGAGATTTCGACGATGCCGCGGGAGTCGAGCTGAGTCATTCGCTCCCCTCCCCCGCTTCTACGTTCTCGGTAGACGGCAGTTCTTCCACGTCGACTGTGCCCGGCCACGGCTTGGCGATGCGAGCACCGAGGGCGAAGGATTTGCGGAGCGGGTGGCCTTCGAACTCCTGGGGCAGGTAGAGCTTGATGAGGTTGGGGTGGCCGGGGAAGTCGATCCCGAACATCTCGGCCGTTTCCCGCTCGTGCCAGGCGGCGCCGGAGTAGACGGGAACGAGAGTGTCGAGCGAGGGGTGGTCCTTACCGAGGGAGGTGGAGAGGATGACGGCACTGGCGTCAACGGGTGAGGAGAGACAACAGAGGACCTCGAAGCGCTCTTCGAGGTTCTCGACGTCGTCGACGGGTTCGCCGACCTCGACTTCTTTGGCCCAGTCGACTGCGGATAGCCAGGAGAAGAACCCGAGCCCGGCTTCGTCCCGAGCGTAGGTGGCAGCCTCGACCCACTGGTCGGGGGTGATATAGACGTGGATCGTGTCGAAGTCGGTGCTCCAACTTTCGGCCCCGACTGCAGACGCGAAGTCGGCGGCGTAAGCGTCGAGCGTGGATTCAGTTGTCTCGGTGTCAGACGGGCTGTCGGTCACGCTCGGTCCACTTCTGCTGCGGGTCTTCGTTGATGATCTTCTCTTGGAGGAGGACGATGCCTTCCATCAGCGCCTCGGGCCGGGGTGGGCAGCCGGGCACGTAGACGTCGACGGGAACGACCTGGTCGACACCTTTAGTGACGGAGTAGGAGTCCCAGTAGGGGCCGCCGCAGTTGGCGCAAGAGCCCATGGAGATGACGTACTTGGGGTCGGGCATCTGGTCGTAGAGGCGCTTGACGGCCGGGGCCATCTTGTCGGTGACAGTGCCGGCCACGACCATCAGGTCGGCCTGCCGCGGGGAGGCGGGGAAGGGGATAATGCCAAACCGCATCATGTCGAAGCGGGGGGCGGCGGCAGCCATCATTTCGATGGCGCAGCAGGCGAGCCCGAAGTTGAACATCCAGAGGGAATACTTACGGGACCAGTTGAGCAGCCAGGAGACCGGCTTGGGGGTGCCGAACTTCTCGATTACTCCCAACGGAGCACCCCCTTGCGGATGGCGTAGAGCAACCCTTCGAGCAGCGTGAAGATGAATAGGAACATGACGATGAGGACGTAGAGGCCTTGTCCCGCATCGGCGAATCCTTCGATGATCAACGCCCAGGGGAAGATGAAGACGGCTTCGACGTCGAAGATCAGGAACAGCAAAGCGAAGATGTAGTAGCGGATATGGGTCTGTGACCAGCCGTCACCGATGGGCTCGATGCCGCACTCGTAGATCTCGGACTTGACCTTGTTGGGGTTCTTGGGGCGGATCAGCCCCGCAACGATCAGGCCTCCCCCCACGAGAAGGGCGCCTGTCGCGATAAAGACGCCAACGGTGATGTAATCACCGAAGTATTGCTCCAGCACCAATGACCCCTTCAAGTCCTCCGGATACCCGTGCTCCGCACGTCGCCGCCGGAGTATAGGTTTCTGCGAATGGGGTCCCAAGCCAGGCGGAGCAGATCCAACCATCTGGTGGAAGGAGGGTTCCAGCGCGGTAGCTCAGCCTCACTGGAGGCCAGCCGTCAGCCGCCAATGCTGTGGTCGAGAACGCCGTCGCCGAAACCCGCTTCGGTCAATTCTCCGACCATACGATGCTCGACTGCCGAAGCAACTAGACACTCGCCGTCTCCAATGGGCGATATCGCTCTCACGGCCACGATGTCGAGGAGCGGAGGATCAGGGCTACTCACGGGTGCTTGTCCGCGACCGAAGTCGCTGCACAGCTCGATAGCCCTGTAGAACCGCGACGGCCTGGGCGGCAGCAGTCGCTGCTGCCGCTCCGGGCAAGCCAAAAGCCGGGATGAGCAGAAGGTTGAGACCGACGTTGGCCGCCGCAGCCACAATCCAGACAACCGCTGGATCCTTAACTTCACTTGCAGCGACCATCGGAACCAGCAGCCCGCTGGCGACCGTCCACGCGACAACCGAGATGAGCAGCCAGCCTACGACCGCTGCTATCTCAGCGTCAGGATGATCAACTATTCCTGCAAGAAACCGGGTTAGCGGCCACCATGTGAGTAGCGCACCTGCGAGAGTCAGTGGCAAGGCGAGGCTCACGAATCGCCGGAGCCGATCCCCGGCCCAAGTTGCACCAAGCCGCAGTGACTCGGCGCGCCACCACACAACGAGCGTCGCTGCGGCGCCGCTGAAGAGCATCGACACTCGATAGAGCGGCGCATAGACGCCTACCGCCTCCAAATCCATCATCCACCCGATGAGGTATCGATCCGCTGAGGCCACAACCCAGAACGCGATGGCACCCAGCGACAGCGGGATGCCGAAGCGCATCATCTCACCGAACTGGGCTCGTCCCGTTTTCAGCCTTGGGCGCAGCAGACGTGACATGGAGACAAGCGCGGCCAGGCCACCAGCACAGACTGCAAGCGGTGCAATGTCGGCCGTTGCGCCGTCGAGCACCCAAACCAGCGTCATCACGACCGCGAATCCCGCTAGCAGCGGGATGGTCACGCCGACATTGTCGCGAGGTCCCTCGACGCGCATTCGGTTTTGCGCAACTCTGTTCCAAGAGAGACCAATGCCAAACAGGCCCCCGGCCAGCATCCCAATCAACCCCAACTGAATCGCCAGGAGGGATCCGATGATGAAACCTCCGCCGGTGCCGATGGCGATCGCAAGCGTGATGTTGGCCTGACGGGAGCGAAAGCGTTCGTGCATCAGCGCGGTCGTTGTGCCAAGCGGACCAACGGTGGCGCCAAACGATCCGGCAGCTAGGGCTATCTCCAGCTCCCCAACGCGCCCCGGTTGGGCGCCTGACAGGACCGCGATCAGGATGACTGCCAGGACGACAGCGCGCTCTGCCGCGTATGTCAGACTTAGTGCCAAGAATCGTGGGCTGTGGTGCCTAACTTGACGGAAGCTGCGCCATGACCGAATCACGCCACCAAACCAGACGGCGCAATCCGGGACGATGTATTACAGCTATTTGCGCCAACGCGGCCACCTTCGCCGCTCTTGGAGGGCGCCCCGGCACCATTTCTTTCGGGAACCGTTGCGACCGTCGTGGCAGCGCCACAGCAGCAATGGTCCTGATCACTGCAATTCATCGTTCCGATTAGGATACTAGGAACAGGAGGTGGCTTTGATCCGGTTCAGCGAGGTTTTGGCGCGTTCCAAGCGCCCGACCGACAACGATTACCGCCTCTTTCCCGTCTTGACCCGCATCAGCAAGCCGACCACGTGGGTCCTGCTTAATCTAGGTGTTAGCGCCAACCAAACTACCTTCCTCTTCTTCTTGGCCGCGGTTGCATCGGCCGGGTTCTTCGCGCTGGGCACAACCACTGCGACAGTAGTAGGTGCTGCCCTGTACTGGCTACACCTCATCCTTGACATGAGCGATGGGGACATCGCAAGATACCACCAACGATTTGCTCTCAACGGGCAGTATTGGGACCATGTGGTTCATCTATTCACGGTGCCGCTCATGCTCTCGGGCGTCGCACTCGGAGAGCTGAGGCACGGAGCTTCCGACGGCATAGTCGCCGCTGCCTTACTCCTTACCATCGCTGGGACGTTCAACTATGGGCTCAACGATGTAGCACGCCTTGCCACCGCAGCGAGCGGTTCCGAAGACGAACCGCACCGGACCGGATCGTGGATCCCCAAGCAGGGTCGCTGGGTGCTGCAGGTCGCAAGGCGACTAGTCGGAGTTAGCCAATTCGTGTTCTTCTATACGCTCGCGGTGGTGTTCTTTGAGGATCCGCTGTGGCGCGAACTGGTGATTGTCGGCTCGGCGTTCGCCATGTTGCTGGCAGCCGCTCTCAAGGCATTGATGGCCCATCGCCACGGCAGTCTGCCGCGACGCCACGATCTCCTGACCTAGACCTGCGGCCCGATCAGCGGAGCGCCCTGAACAGGAACGCTGCCATCTGGCCACGCGTCACCGGGGAATCCGGGCAATACCGGTCATTCAGCGGCGGGTTGCAGCCCAACGTAACGCCGGCAGCGCGGATCTTGTCAATGTCAGCCTCAAACAACGAGTTGTCATCGTCGAGAAAGAAGTTAGCGGAGCCACTGTCCGCATATCCCAGTGCCCTCACCAAGAACGCTGCCATCTGGCCACGCGTCACCGGGGAATCCGGGCAATACCGGTCATTCAGCGGCGGGTTGCAGCCCAACGTAACGCCTTGGGAGGCCAACCATTCGATACCTTCCTGGAAGATGGCCCCGCGTGGAACATCTACAAAACGAGAGCCCAAAGCCGCCAGGTCGTCCGGTGCGAAGGAGGACAGACCTGACCAGTCATACATGAAATAGCCCTCCATCCGAGAATCCGTCCAAATATCCAGCTGATCCCTTATCTCCTCATATGTTGGCATCTTGTACCAGTCGTCCTGGAACGTTTGGATTATGGCCCAGTAGCGATCGATGCCATCAGCATCAGCCTCGTCGATTGCCCTCTCGATGTGATCGAAACCGCAGCCGTTGACGTGGTTACACGGGTATACGACCAACCCAATGATGTCGGCTGAATCGGCGAAATGCTGGTACGGATAGGACTCGACACCGTCTCCCGCAGGGAGGGTTAAATACGTCGGGTTGTCGGGATCGATCGACTTGACCAGATTGGATCGGTCTCGCAGTTGCGCGGGGGCATCGGGACAACCATCAACGCGAGCTCTGCTCGGCTCGTCATCCAGGTAGTAGGCAACAATTGCTGGATGACCGGCAATCTCCTCGACTCGCTCGCGCACCCATGCGTCGTCCCTGTCGAAACTGCACGTGTTGTGGTTGTAGGGGCCTAACCACACCACCGCTTTGAGGCCGGCATCGGCCACCTCATCCATCAGCAGAAGATACGGTGTCTTGATGACCGTGTTGAATCCCGCCGCAGCAATATCGTCGAAACCGCTGGCGCTGTTGTCCGGCCCGTAGGCGCCTCGCACCTCCCACGGCTCATCAGCAGCTACGGGGCCGGCTTGAGCTGTCGTGCCCACAGCGGCAGCCAACGCGAGCGTCCATGCCAGAAATCTCATTGTGCCGGTCCTCCTCGACCGGGGAGCCGCTCCTCCGGCAATACGAAGTGAGTCCAGACCCCATGTCTTTGCTTCGGCAGATCGTTCGAATGCTTGAGAGGCTAGACAGATCGGGGGCTTAAGCACCATCGAAGCTCGCCGACGCGTCGGCAGCCGGCCGGCTGTCCTTGGCCGAACACCCCCTTGATGTGACAGACCGCGCACGGTGGCGTTGACCACCGAGCCTCCCTCAATCCATGAAGGCCACATGGTGAGGGTCTGTCACCCGGGTGTGTACGCTATTGGCGTGCTCCAGTCGAACCCACAAGTTTTGGGCCGCTCGGCCAGAACCACCCGCAGAAACAACCTGGTATTGGGGCTGATAAGCCTCTACGTAGTGTTGTTGCCCTTCCCCGTCTTGGTGGAACTGGCAGGGGGCGGAGCGATACTCACCGGACCGTCCGACGTGGTTCTCGCGATTCTTATCATCGTTGCCGTCGGCGGAGCGGTCATAGTTCCCCGAGCCTGGTCGCGTTGGCACTTCGCTCTCCTACTCCTCCCCGTTGTGAGTGGTGTCGGCGTTGGACTGCTCGGTCACCGGCTAAGTCTGTCGGTCGTCCTTGCCAAGGTCTTCGGCATGGTCGCGCTGTTCCTTCTCTACCTTCTACTGACGAGCTATGTCCGCAGCTGGGCTGATCTGAGGAACCTGGCGAAGCTGTTCGTAAACGTCGTGATCTGGCTGAATCTGGCCGCAACGGTCCTGTTCGTGACAGGCATCAATGTGCCGTTCGTGAACACCGAGCCGCAGAGGCTGTCTGGCCTGAACCCGGACCCGAACGCATATGGGGGCCTTCTGCTAGTAGCGCTGGCCCTGGCTGTCCCCACCCTACGATCTGAGGAACCCCTCGTAACAGGCCGGTTCGGAAGAATTGCGGTCTTGGTTTTGCCTCTCTCGATCCTGCTCACCAGCTCACGCTCAGCCTGGATTGGTTTCGTCGCGATCCTCCTTGTCCTGATCGTGCTTAGGCCTCGTGTCTGGCTCCGCTACGTAATCGTCTCAAGCGTCCTCCTGCTGATCGTGGGATTGCTCATTGCCCCAGACTTAGCAACTGATCAGATCGCACTGGCCAACCGAGGGAACAGCTCGCGGTTCATTATCCTCGAACAGACAAGCGACGTCTTCTGGTCAAGCCCCATTGTCGGCATCGGGCTCGGTCAGTTCGCCGAGAGATACGGGATCATCATCCACAGCACCGGTGGCTGGTTCCTCGGGGAATTCGGGTTGATCGGCTTCACGATCCTCGCAGGCTTCATGATCACGTTTCTGCGCTGGGGATGGGCCGCCTACAAGGTCCAGCCCGAGCCAAACAGAAGCCTTGTGTTGGGAACGCTGGCGGCGTTTGTTGCAATGGCTGCGCTGTCGCTTGGAATTGAGGCTCTATATCAGAGGTGGTGGTGGCTCACAATGGCGTTCCTCGGCTCCATGCGAGCAGTCGGCGTGGAGCTCCCCGACGGTGATTCGACAGGAGCTTAAGGTGCTCGGAAACGTCGCACGCTCCCGGGATGAACGCGGCTCGCCTACAAGGCTTTCACGTACTCGACCATGGGACGCGTTCTCCCCTTCACGTCGCCGGTGACCCTAAACCCAAGCCGGTCGTAGAAGCGCCGAACTCCGTCATTATTCGCTTCGTCGGTAGTTACGGCGACGCTCGACCATCCGAGCTCCAACGCCCTGGCAAGAAAGGCAGTCACCAGCCGCGCTCCAACTCCTTGACCCTGATGGCCGGGGTGAACAGCCAGCGACGAGAGCTCCCCTGCGGACGCACCCACCGGTTCAGATGTTCGACCTCGAGCCCAAAGGTAGTTGCGCCCGACGGCCAGCAAGGTCGAAGGCCGCCGTATCAGAGCTGGCGCCAATCCCCTTATGACGGACCACTTCCGACTGCGGAGGAGCGCATAAAACCCCGAGGGATCTCCGAAGCCCGCAGCGAACCCTACAGGCTTCCCATCGTCACTTGCGACAAGGAAGATGTGGTTCGGGTTCGCTAATAGGATCCCGTAGTACTGCTCAAGAAAACTCCCCCCGAGCCGGGTAAGCAAAGCGTCTGGGAACGCCGCCTGGTGAAGATGCACAATCATTGGCAAGTCTCCAGTCTGGACCGGGCGCAATTCGGGACTCATCAGAGGTGCTCGATAGCCTGAACCTGTCGTACAAGAAACGACCCAACAGCAGAGTCAATCACCCGACTCGTGGTGCCGTGCTCGGTGAATGGATTGCCGACCTTCATACAACAGCGCTGAAGTTGAGATTATGCAAGGCTACATTAGGAAATGAGTTGAGGACTCGTCAATGGCCAACGAGGCCGCACAACAGGGGGTCTAGGATGGGCAGAGTTTGGCCTCGCCGAGCACGACTAGGTGCGGGGGACAGCACCGAAGAAATCTGGTCGGCCTAATGGTTTTGCCGAAGCTGCTCCATGTCGTGGGCGATTCGAAGTATGGCGGCGGGTCACTGATCGTCCTCGAACTTGCCAAGGCTGCCGTTGCGAACGGCTTTGACGTGAGCGTGCTTGCCACCGACGCCGAATTCGTGCGCAGATTGGAACAAGCTGGTATCCGAGCCGTGGAAAGCGACTGTGTACGACGGGAAATCAGACCGCTTTGGGATCTCCGCGGGCTCAGACGCTTGCGGCGGCTAATTGAAGACGGCGGGTACTCAATTGTCCAAACACACACATCGAAGGGCGGCGTCATCGGCAGACTAGCCGCTTGGAAAGCCGACGTTCCCGTGGTGATTCACACGGTCCACGGCTTCGCCGTCCACGACCGAAGCTCATCGAACGCCATACGAGCTACAGCCGCGATCGAGAAGTGGGCGGGACGCAAATGCCATCGGATAGTGACCGTTAGCGAGTCTCACTGTCGATGGGCGATTGAACTTGGCATCGCACCACCTGACAAACTGGTGGCCATACCCAACGGTATTGACGCCTCGCGCGTCATTCCATCGCGACCCCGTTCCGAGGTACGCGCCGAGTTTGGGGTGGGAGCCGACGAAGTCATCCTTCTTTCAACCGGCAGGCTGGCGAAACAGAAAGGACTTGAGGATCTCCTCAGAGCGGTGCCATTGCTGAGAAACCAGCACAGCGTCCCCGCGCATGTGATCCTTGCCGGCGACGGGCCATCGCGAGCTGACCTCGAGTCGCTCGTGTCGTCGCAGGGTCTCGGCCGTCACGTCTCGTTCCTGGGGTTCCGTACTGACCTGGGCGATCTCCTGGCAGCAGCCGACCTATTCGTCGCACCAAGCATCTACGAAGGACTATCGATTTCGCTTCTGGAAGCCATGGCAGCGGCGAAGCCGATAGTTACGACGGACATTCCCAGCAATCTTGAGGTTACCGACCATGGTCGAGTTGCCCGACTGGTGTCACCGGCCGACCCAATAGATCTCGCAGTCGCCATCGCCGAGCTGGCCACCGACCACGCCACTGCGCAGCAAATGGGTGCAGCAGCAAGATCACGACTCGAAGCCCATTACACACGGGACGTGATGACCTCTGCCTACATCGAGCTGTATCGGGCCCTGCTTGCAGCATGATGGCGTGGGCCGGACTGAATTCTGCTAGGTGTGCTCTTCGGGGAGGTTGCCCTAGAAGGTGCTGACGGGGGTTGCCATTTGGGTGATCCGTCGGATCGGTGGTGATTATGGAAGTGGACGAATCCGTTGTAGGTGTGGTGGCGTTGGGTTTCTGAGGTCCAGGGTTGGATCATGCCTGTTCCTCGAGGAGGATGCTGTGGAACCGTTCGCCTTCGCCGTTGGCTTGCGTCCGCGGACTTCTGTCTTCTTGACCTGAATACCGGTGGCTTCGCAGGCCCGGTGCAAGACCGAGCTTGTGGCAGCCTTCGTTGTCGGCGATGACACATTGGCATTGGATCCCAATTGATTCGAACCAAGTGTTGGCTCTTGTCCAGAAGCCGGTTGTAGCGTGGGCTTTCTCGTCTGAGAGGATCTCGGAATGGGCAATCATCGAGCGCGCTGTGGATGTATCGGTATCCAACCCAGCTGTGTCTAGTGGCTCTCTTGCGAGGGAAACCACGTCCGCGACTGCGCGAGCCGCCACGTTTGCGATACCCGCAATCCTCTGACAACGACATGGACAACTCGTACGGGTGTTCCCGTACTCACCGGTGTCGTCTTGCGCTATCAGGCCTTGCCACCACGATTCAATCGCACGGTCGCGCAGCCAACCCGACTTCATGGGCAGTGTGATCGGCACCCAACGACGTTTCCGCCACATCGTTACTGCTCGACGGCGCGTTGACCTCGACGTCCGATTCGGAACCTCCCCGGTTGTCACACCTAGGTGTTGCCTTTTCTTGTGTGGAAGATTGCTGAGACTGTCTTCATCAGGATCTGCAGGTCGAGCGCCAGCGATTGGGACTGCACATACTCCTTGCCGAGCTCGATCTTGTGCGGCAACACCTCGCTGATGTACGCCGCATGTGGATCGTCAGCAGCCGCAAGCACTGCAGCCTCGTCAGCGTAAGCAATGGAGGCAAGGCCGGTCATGCCCGGTCGGACGGCGAGGATCGTCTCATAGTCGCTTCTGAAGAGGGAGACATACTGTGAAACCTCCGGTCGGGGTCCCACCAGGCTCATATCGCCTCGCAGCACGTTGACTAGCTGTGGCAACTCATCCAGTTTAGTCCGTCGCAGAATGCTACCAACAGCAGTTATGCGGGGATCGCCGCCCACGGTGAGCGGTGGTCCGGCGCTGTCAATGACCATTGTCCTCAGTTTCAGCATTACAAACGGCCTGAAGTCACGTCCGATGCGCGTAGCACGAAACAAGATGGGGCCAGGTGAGCAAAGGCGGATAGCGATTGCAGCACAGGCAAGAACGGGCGACAGCAAGACGAGTAGTGCGACAGAAACAACTATGTCCATGGCACGCTTTGCGAGGGACATTCTTCTACCGCCGGTGATTGACAGCGATATCAACCACAGTAGAGGCAACCCGATCAACCATGGTCTCTGTCATACCCGGGAATATCGGAAGTGAGATGATCTCTGCGAATGCCCTCGTGGCATGAGGATAGCGCTTCGATTGGTCAATGCGCTCTGAGTAATACGGGTGAAGATGAAGGGGCCTGTAGTGGACCGAAGTGCCGATTCCTTCTGCATTGAGGACTTGAATGAATTGATTCCTATCGATCGTAAGCCCATCCGTTGCTAGCCGAATGACGTACAGATGCCACGCGTGACCCGCCCGGTCTCTCACCACGAGGGGACGAATCTCGGGCACTCCCGCAAATTGATCGTCGTACTGGTCCGCTATGGCGGCTCTCTGGTCTCGAAATTCGATGGCTCGGTCTAGCTGGCTGAGTCCTAGCGCGGCCGCCATATCGGTGAGGTTGTACTTGTAGCCGGCTCTGACGATTGCATAGTCCCAGGCCGCACCTGGTGAATGGCGACTCCATGCATCGTCCGAGAGACCGTGCAGGCTGAGGCTTCGCATCGTGGATGCAAGGCCGGCGTCGGACGTGGTGATCATTCCGCCTTCACCGGTTGTGATTGTCTTCGTAGCGTAGAACGAGAAGCACGTAACGTCCCCAATACCGCCGATTGGGCTGCCCTGGTAGCTAGCCGGAAAGGCGTGGGCGGCATCTTCGATTACGAACATCTCAGCGGAAGTGGCGATGTCGAGGATTTGCGACAGATCGGCCGGGTGGCCGCCGTAGTGGACAGGGATGATGGCCCGTGTCCTGTCGGTTATCGCTTCTGCGGCGAGGTTCGGATCGATCGACAGAGTGTCGGGATCCACATCGACCAGGATTGGTGCGGCGCCAAGATGTACGACCACCTCCGCAGTTGCCGCGAACGTCATTGTCGGAACGATCACGTCATCGCCGGGGCCCACACCGCAAGCGGCGAGCGCCACATGCAGCGCCGCGGTGCAGCTATTAACTGCTACCGCATGCTCGACTCCGACGGTCTTGGCGAAGCGGCTTTCAAATTTGCGAACATTGGGGCCCGAAGTCAACCATCCCGATTCCATCGCGCTAACAACAGCCTCTGTATCAGCCGAGCTGATCGACGGAAGGTGGAAAGGAATAGGCACACTCACCACAAGCAACACGTCCAGTACCCTCTTGCCCGATGCAAAATCGGAGACAACTGGGTGCACCGAGCGCTACGAGGCGGCACCACTGCGGCTCACCCGCGGGGGTGGAGGTGCGGAGCCCGCGAGGCGGCTATCGCTGATTGCACTACTGAGCGCTTTGCGGAGTTCTTGCTCAGTGCCGCCAGCAACGAGCGTGGCGAGGTTCGCCATTGTCGCTTCAAGGGTTCTGTGTCCATTCGGCCGTCCGATGAAGATCTTCGGATGGCGAGTCAACTCCATGTCCTCGGCCTCGAAGTAGAGCTCTTCGGTGAGCTTCTCCCCTTGTTTGAGCCCGGTGATCTCGATGTTGATGTCATCACCGGGGACATATCCGCTAAGGCGGATCAGGTTGCGAGCAAGGTCGATGATACGGACCGGTTGACCCATATCCAGCACCATCACCTCTCCCCCTTGCCCGATGGCCCCCGCCGTCAAGACAAGCCTTGAGGCTTCGGGAATCGTCATGAAATACCGCGTGACCTTTTCGTGGGACACGGTCACCGGTCCGCCCTTTTTGACCTGTTCCTTGAAGATAGGGATCACGGATCCCGACGACCCCATAACGTTCCCAAACCGAACCGCTACATACCTCGTGTTCTCGTACATGTCGTTGCATTGCTGCACAACCATCTCGGCAAGCCGTTTCGATGCCCCCATGATCGAAGTGGGCCGCACTGCTTTGTCGGTGGACACCAGGATGAAGCAAGACACTTCGGCTTCGCCGGACATCTCGGCGATCAGCTTGGTACCAAAGGTGTTGTTCTTGATGGCCTCGCTGGGGTTTTCCTCCATCATTGCAACGTGCTTATGCGCAGCGGCGTGAACCACGACCTCTGGTCGGTACCGGTCGAAAATGGCTTGCATCCTGGCTGCATCTGTGATGTCGGCCAGCGACGGCACGACCTCGGTCGCTTGGTGAGATCCGCTCAGCTCGCGATGGATCTCAAACAATGAGCCTTCGAATCGCTCCACAAGCAATAGGACGCTCGGGCTCAGTTCGGCCACCTGTCGTGCCAGTTCAGAGCCAATCGAACCGCCGGCGCCGGTAACCATGACGACCCGGTCCTCCAGGTAGGCGACAACTTCGGCTGCGGTGTCCAGATTCACCGGATCCCGTCCCAGAAGATCCTCAACCTCGACATCTTGGAAGGCCGTGATCGAACGGGTTCCCTGGACGACCTCTAGGAAGCTGGGAATCAAGCGAGCACGGATCGGGACGGTCCCGCAGATACCGACGATGCGCTGCAGTACTTCGGGAGCGGGGTCGGCGAAGGTGATGATGACATGGTCGACATCGTTCTCGGCAACGACCCGAGGAATCTCCTCGGTACTCCCGAAAACAAACGAGCCCGAGATCACCGAGCCGATCTTGTCGGGATCGTCATCCACATAGCCGACCACCTGGAGATCGGTGTTGCTACGAGACAGCTCCCTCGCAACCATGGCCCCAGCCTCGCCTGCGCCAACAAGCAGAACAGGCTTCGTTTCACCCGGCAACGACGGCGACACGCTCCACACCTCAGCATGAAGTCTCTGGCCCAGCCGAACCCCAAGCAAGCCTATGACTGCCAGGATTGTAGCGATCAGCGACACCGAAACCGGAATGCGCCAAACACCGTCCGGCAGGAGTAACCGAGCAGCCAGCATCGGCACCAGCCACGCAACCGCCGACCACGCAAACACTCCGAGATCATCAAACGAGACGTAGCGTCCGACAATGCGGTGGACACCGTAGCGCCGTAGGGCGAGGATCTGGAGTGCCAGTACAAAAGGGGTGACGATCAACGCAGAGCGCACCGACTCCTCGGGTATGGCGAAATCGAACCGAAGTAGGTAGGCCCCCCACAGGGCAACCACCAACACCAACCCATCCAACAGGGTTCGCTTTCTCAATCGCCGAAACAGAGTACCCACCCTTGCTCCTAGGTTTGCGCCCAGGTTTCCCACACGCTTTCAGGTTAGCCACATAGCAAACGCTATGAACCATCCAGAGTACGGACTAGTTCGTGTCGGGTCACAACGACTAGCCATTGCCGGTGCCTTTGGACCAATTGCTGTGTTGAGCTTTAGCAAGCGAAAGGCGAGTCGCGCTTGCATAGGGACCAAAACACCACGACGACTATCGCGTCGTGAGATACCAAGAACGGGGGCGGCTTGGTCGTCGGCGCCGCGGCGGCGATAACACCAGCAATGCAGGTGTTCTCTCGACCAACAGGTCTGCTGCCGAGATGGGATCGCCCCCATCCAGGTGCCACGCTTGACAAGTGCGCGCCAGTAGCGCCGCCAGCCGGAAAGATGCCGTCGCGTTCCTGGCTAGGAACGCACGGTCAATCAGCAGATCTGACGTAGCGCTCTTGAGCAATGGCTCCAGCGCAGATCATTGACCGTCGCCGAGAAGCGCACGACGCGATTCAGGGGCAACGACTCTTGCTGGACGGCCCATTGCATGCCGGCAGGTGTAATGATTGCCGCCTGGTAACGCGGCGATAGGAGCGCCAAGTCGTTGTCGTCTACGCCAAGATGGTCGCGGCTCCATCGCGACAGCCAGATAGGCCTGGCGTGCGGCACTATCACTTGACTGTCCCGGTCAGCCACGGGGCTTCATCCGACACATAGGAGAA
>JASJAS010000058.1 GCA_030066875.1 Acidimicrobiia bacterium
GTGACGAACTGAAGGGCGTCCGCCAGGATGTCGGAACCTCGATGACATCGCTGAGTGACGACGTTGTTCAGGCGAAGAAGGAACTCGAAGACCAACTCGCCGAGACCAATGAGGAAGTCAAGGAGATTCTGTCCGAGTCTGCGACGACACCACCGCAGTCGACCGAGTCAGGCGAATCCCATGGGGAGTCGCCTGAGGATGGGGCCAACGAGGACGGGGATCGATCGTGACCGAAGCGCGAATGCCGCTCATGGCCCATCTTGTTGAGTTGCGCTCCAGAATCATCAAGTCTGTGGTCGCCATCGCCGTTGGTTCGGTCGTCGGGTTCATTTTCTACCGCGACATCCTCGAGCTGCTGGCAAGGCCGTACGAAGGGGCGACAGATGAGCCGTTGGCCTTCTTCCAGCCCACTGAGCCTTTCTCGCTGGCGCTCCGCGTCGCGTTGTTCGGGGGCACCATTCTGGCCAGTCCTGTCATTATCTACCAGATCTGGCGGTTCATCGGACCTGCACTCACCAAGCGCGAGAGGCGCTACGTATATCCGCTATCTGCGGTGATGGCGCTCCTGTTCATGGCTGGGGTTGTTCTCGGCTTCTTCACCCTGCCCCTCGCGCTGCGAGTGCTGTTCAGTTTTGCCGGAGATCTCCTCGAAGAAACCGTGGGGGTCAACTTCTACTTCAGCTTCGCCATGCGCTTCTTGCTCGCTTTCGGAATCGCCTTCCAGTTCCCGGTCTTCCTGTTTGCGGCCGCCGCGCTCGGCCTGTTGTCTAGCGACACTCTTCGTGCACAGCGGCGCTGGGCGGTCGTATTCGTCGTGGTCGCTGCAGCGCTGATGACCCCCGGTGGAGACCCGCTGACGCTCTTGCTGCTTAGTACGCCGATGTACCTGCTGTACGAAGCGTCGATTCTGTCGATCAAGTTCATTCTGAAACGATGACGATAGAAGCCGGGCTTCCTTTCCGGCCGGACCAGTTTCAGCTCGATGCCGCCGCTCAGATCGACGAAGCGATGTCCGTCGTGGTTGTTGCCCCGACCGGGGCGGGCAAGACGTTGATCGCCGAGCACGCCGTGGCGCGGGCTTATCGCGCGGGAGAACGCTCTTTCTACACAACACCCATCAAGGCGCTCTCCAATCAGAAATACGCGGACTTTCGTTCGGTCTACGGTGACGCCGTTGGTCTTCTCACCGGCGACAACGTGATCAACGGTGACGCTCCCATCGTCGTCATGACCACTGAGGTCTTGCGCAACATGATCTATGCCGACTCGCCTGCTCTGGGGAACCTGGGCGTGGTAATCCTCGACGAAGTGCACTACCTGCAGAATCGCTATCGCGGATCGGTCTGGGAGGAGATAATCATCCACCTACCTCGTCCTATCGCCATCGTGTCGCTGTCCGCAACAATCGCCAACCCGGAAGAGTTCACCAACTGGGTACGGAGCCGCCGCGGCGACACTGCTCTGATTGTCGAGACCCACAGACCGGTGCCGCTGCAGAGTATGTACCTGGTGAAGGACCGGTACCGGGAAGGCGCGCTAAACCTATTGCCGGTCTTTGCGGGAACGAGGCCCAATCCGCAAGTGAGCAACCTGCTCAAGAAGGGTCGGGGCAGGTACCGGCGATTCGCCGTCCCGCGACGTATCGAAGTCGCGGAACTACTCAGTCACGAAGGCCTGCTCCCCGCCATCTACTTCATCTTTTCACGAACCGGGTGCGATCAGGCCGCCGCGGCAGTTGCCGAATCGGGCTTGGGGCTGACTACCTCCACCGAGCGGCAGGAGATCCGTGCGCGAGTGGATCGTCTGATCGATCATCTTCCACCGCAGGATCTCGGTGCGCTTGGTTTCGAGACCTGGCTGAGCCGATTGGAGCACGGGGTAGCGGCCCATCACGCAGGCATGGTGCCGGCGTTCAAGGAAGCTGTTGAGGATCTGTTTGCCGCCGGTCTTGTCAAACTCGTGTTCGCCACCGAAACGCTGTCGCTGGGTATCAACATGCCCGCTCGGTCGGTGGTGCTGGAACGTCTCTCGAAGTTCGATGGCGAATCCCACGCGATCCTGCAACCCGGTGACTACACGCAACTGACCGGGAGAGCCGGCAGGCGAGGTATCGACACGCTTGGTACCGCGCTCGTACTCCACAACTTCGACATCCCTTTTGAGCGTGTCGCGGGGATCGCAGCCGAAGGTAGTCACCCACTGACATCGAGCTTCTCACCGACATACAACATGGCGGCAAACCTCGTAGCGAACTATGCGCAACGCGAGGCGGAGGAGCTGCTCAACGCTTCCTTTGCCCAGTTCCGTGCATCGGAGCGAAGAGCAAACCTGCGCTCCGCCCTGTCAGAACGAGTGGAAGAAGCGGACGAATTTCGCACACAGGCCAAGTGTCAACGCGGCGACATCTGGGCATACCTCGAAAAGGAGGGTGATGCTTTCCTGGAACGTCACCAGGCCATGCGCGACTTCGTTCAGCAGTTCCGGGAAGGGGATGTTCTGCGACTCACTGCCGAGCCCGCCGACGTTGCCGTGCTTCTGGCGCGCGGATGGGGAGCCAATCCGAGGATGGTGTTGGTCAGGGCCGACGGCGCGATGTTGCGGATCAGCGCCGACGACTTGGATTCGGCGGTTGCCGTTGTAGGGCAAATGACGCTACCGGAGCCGGTGAGAACCCGTGACGGCGGTTACCGCAAGAGCGTTGCGAGGCTATTGCGGAGTTGGAGTCCGGGTCGGGGCTTCGAGGAGGTTAGGTTCGTAGCCGCCGGGACCGAGGGTGTCGCAGGGTGCCCCGATCTCATGTCGCATCTCGACTGGATCAAGCGGCTGCGCCGCGCAGAATCCGAGATCCGCCGGCTGCGAGGTCGGCTCGACCGCAGCGAAGAAGGTCTGGTCAGCACCTTCCGTGCGCTCCTCGGTTTGCTCGAAGCGTGGGGGTACGTTGACGGCTGGTTGCTCACCGCAAAGGGCGAGCAACTGCGGTTTGTCTACAACGAACTCGACCTCCTGCTCACGGAGTCCGTCGACAGGGGCCTACTGGACGATCTGTCCGCGGCAGAGCTTGCGGCCGTTGCTTCTCTCTTCACCTACGAGTCGCGTAGGCTCGAAAGCGAGAACGGACTTGCCAGCGGTGTCATAGCCCAGCGAGCTGGCGAGATCGAAGAGCTCGCTCTCGAGCTGACGGCCGCAGAGCGGGCTGCGCGAGTGCCCGAGACGAGGCTCCCTGAGCGGGGTTTCGCTGCTACGGCCCACGCCTGGGCCGCGGGCCACGACTTGGAGGACCTTTTCGACGATGACATGGCGGCGGGAGACTTTGTGCGGAACTGCCGGCAGTTGATCGACGTTCTCCGCCAACTCCGTGACGAGTTCCCTCGCCTAAAGCGGACCGCGGCCGAGGCTGTTAGGCGCATGGATCGCGGAGTGGTCGCCGCCGGAGGGCGGGCCTGATGTGGTGGGTCGTCGTCAATCCGGCCGCGGGCAACGCCAGGGAGTTGGTTGAACGAACCCATCGCGCCCTGGAGGAACTCGAAATCGATTACGAGATCCGCCAATCCGAGAGTCCCGGGCACGTCTGCGAGATCGTCCGTGAGGGTAACGCTTCAGGAGTGAGACGCTTCGCCGGTGTCGGCGGCGACGGTACCGCTCATCTGATACTCAACGGCATCATGCAGCAAGATTGGGCAAAGACTCCGGGGCTTGCGCTCCTGCCGGCGGGGAGTGGCTCGGACTTCATTCGGACGTTTGCGCTGCCCCGGACGTTGGAGACGGCCGCACCGCATCTGGCCACCTCGGATTGGTACCCATGTGACGTGCTGAGCATCGACGGCGCGTTCGGTCGGCGTTATGCCCTCAATGTCGTCGAGGCAGGTGTCGGTGCCGCGGCGGTCTCCACTGCGGCTCGTATGCCCCGGTGGTTTGGAGGCAAGCGATACTCGATCGCTTTTTGGTTGACGCTGCCCCGCTTCGCCCCAGCCACGGTCCGCACGGTGGTCGATGGTCGCAAGGACCTTGCCGGCTCTGCGATTGCGATAATTGTCGCCAATGGTCAGTTCTTCGGCGGAGGCATGAACATTGCCCCGCGCGCCAGTGTCGCCGATGGCCAGCTCGACCTTCAGGTTTTTGCCGGTCCCCGTCGCAAGGCGCTCACGGTCATGCCCCGGGTGATCCGCGGTATGCATTTGGGTCACAAGAACGTTCGCCGCATGGTGGGAGGAAGCGTGGAAATCGACGTTCCGGGGACCTGGCCCATCGAGGCCGACGGGGAGGCGCTCGGCAAGGGTCCGATATCGGTTACCGTGCTGCCCGCAGCTATCGAATTCAAGATTTGAGAGGAGCCGCCGAAAAGGTGGTGAGCAGCCCACAGCGCTCGATATACTCCCCGCGCCGACGAGAGGTGCCATGAGCAACGACGAGATTACGTTCGAGGACGAAGCGCCCGACGAGCTACTGGCCGACGAGCCGATGGACGAGGACCTCTTCGATGACGATGCCGTCGATGAGGACGCCTTGCTAGAGGAGGACGACTCCACCGCCGACGACGACGACGACGTCGGCGAAGACGATGCGGCCGAGCCCGGTGCCGAAGGTGACACAGAAGCCCTGGATGATCTCGAAGCCGAAGAGCTCGAGATGCTCACAGAGGACGAGGCAAGCGAAACCATCGTTGTCGACGAGGAGACCCAACTGCGCGACATCCGCCGCGCCCAGATCTCCATCGAAGCCAGCTCCGCGGGCGGCGCGAGCGAGGACGAGTTCGTCTGCTCTGTTTGCTTCTTGGTCAAGAAGAGCAGCCAGCTGGCCAACCGGCGCAGGAAGATTTGCCTCGACTGTGCAGGCTGAGGTCCTCGTAGTAGTACCGACCTTCAATGAGGCAGAGAACATCCGACTCATTGCCGAGGCTGTGCGCGGTCTAGGGCTGCGGCTTCTAGTTGTCGACGACGGTTCCCCAGACGGCACCGGGGACATAGCCGACGAGCTTGCACGCGACGACGACGGAATCAGCGTCCTGCATCGCACCAGCAAAGAAGGTCTCGGACCGGCCTACAGCGCCGGCTTCACTTGGGGTTTACAAAACGGAGCGGACATCCTTTGCGAAATGGATGCGGACTTCTCCCACGACCCGGCGGACTTGCCGCGTTTGGTGGCGGCCGTCGAAGACGGTGCCGACCTGGCTATCGGCAGTCGTTACGTTCCCGGAGGGGGTGTCGACAACTGGCCGTGGCACCGGCGCTGGTTGTCCCGCGGCGGCAATCTCTATGCCCGCTTCATGCTGGGCACCAGGATCAACGACATGACGGCGGGATTCCGGGCGTTCCGGGCAGAGGCGCTCGGCAAGCTGGACTACGGAAGCTGCGAAGCTTCCGGGTACGGCTTCCAGGTCGAGATGGCGTGGAACGCCGCCGAGACCGGGCTGGATGTCCGGGAGGTTCCGATCATCTTCCGCGACAGGACCCGAGGCACCTCGAAGATGGGGGCCGGCATCGCGATCGAGGCGATGATCCTGGTCACCAAGTGGGGATTGGGACGGCTGTTCGGACGCCGTCGAAGAGCCTGATGGAGGTCTCCGCACGACCGGCGACGCTCATTGATGTCGCCCGAATCGTCGAGTTGTACCGGCCGGCGCTGGATGAGCAGGTTGCTCTTCGCGAAGCCTGGAGTGTCGCCGAAGGGCTGGCCGAGCCGCTCGACGATACGCTTCGCCTGTTGCTCTCTGACGACGATTCTCTTCTGGCCGTCGGCTTGATCGATGACGTCGTATTCGGGTTCAGCTGGGCGCAGATCGCAGCTCTGCTTCCGCAGGCCGGTGAAGAGCAGCTTGGCGTGATCCGTTTGGTATACGTTGCGGAACCCGCCAGAGAGGTCGGTGTCGGCGAGTCCATGTTGGATCTGGCATTGACGTGGCTGCGCGAAAGAGGAATCTCCAGATTCGACGCAATCGTGTCTCCCGGGCACCGGCTCGCCAAGAACTTCTTCGAGAGTGCTGGCTTCTCAGCGCGACGGATCACGATGTATCGCCGGGACCAGGACGACGGATGAGCGATGGCACGGACGCCGGCGAGGTTGTTGAGCTGCTCCAGCAACTGATCCGCAACGAGTGCGTCAACGACGGCACCCCCGATAGCGGCAACGAGTGGCGATCGGTGGAGACGCTCTCGAATTTCTTGGGACAGAAAGGCACGATCATCGAGCCTCACCCCGGCCGGCAAAGTGTCGTCTATCGCGTTCCTGGAACCGATCCGGGGGCGCCCGCGCTGACCCTGCTGCCGCATCTCGACGTGGTCCCGGTTACCCGGGAGAGTTGGGACCATGACCCGTTCGAGGGGAAGATCGTCGACGGGTATGTTTGGGGTCGCGGCGCGGTCGACATGCTCAACGTCACTGCAGCTATGGCCGCCGTGTTTCGCCCGTACCTAGCCGGGGAGAAAGAACCCCTGCCCGGCGATCTGGTGTTTGCCGCCGTGGCGGATGAGGAGGCAGGCGGAAAGCTGGGTGCCGGGAACCTCGTCGAGTCTCACTGGGATCTCGTTGGCTGCGAGTACCTGCTCACAGAAGTCGCCAGCCCGGGTTTCCGCACGGCTGCTGGTTTCACCTTGCCGGTCACCGTTGCCGAGAAGGGTCCCGCCTGGCGTTCGCTTCGACTGGCAGGGACTCCGGGCCACGGGAGCCAGCCGTATCGAACGGACAACGCACTGGTCGGCATCGCTGATGCCATCACCCGCCTCGTCGGAACCCCAGCCCCTGTTGATATCTCGCCGGGTTGGGTGCGGTTCATCAGCTCAATTGGCCTCGATCCGAGCCTGGTGGCCCGCCTGATCGACCCCGATCAGGTTGACGGTGCCCTCGAGGATATCGAGGACGAGAGCTTTGCGCGATGGGCTCACGCCTGTACACACCTGACCGTTGCTCCCACGATGGTGGAGTCGGGCCAGAAGCAGAACACGATACCCGACAGCGGAGATGCCAGCCTGGACGTGCGGATAACCCCGGGCCAAGACAGGACAACCCTCGACGACCTGTTCCGCAAGGCGTTGGGTCCCGACCTCTACGACCGGCTGGAAATCATCGACGATCTCGACTTCCCACCGAATGAATCGGACCCTTCCGGACCGCTGTGGGATGCGATCTCGGACGCGGCCAACCATCTGGCCGGTCCCAGCACCCTCGTCCCGATGCTCACGCCGGTACTCACAGACGGACGTTTCTTTCGGCCTCGCGGCGTGACGGCATACGGCGTAGGCCTATTCGACGAGTCGATGGAATTTGCAAACTCGCTCGCCATGTTCCACGGAAACAACGAGAAGGTAAGCGTTGCCAGCGTCGAGATGACTGCGCACCTGTTGGCTCTCACCGTGGAGCGTTTCGGCCAGCGTGTCCGAGATCGAGCGCGATGAACCTGGACGCAATCGAAACCGTGGTCTGCGATATCGACGGTGTCGTGCTGCTGGGCGCAACCGCCATTCCCGGAGCCGGGCAAGCCTTGGAAAAGATCCGCGGTGCCGGATTGGAGGTGCTGTTCATCACCAACAACTCCACGAAGACCCGGGCAACGGTCGCCGATCGGATCGCCGAGATCTCAGGGTATGCGACGGCTCCGGAGACCATCATCAGCTCCGGCTGGGCAACGGGGTGGCATATCGCCGGCAAAGTCAATCAGGCATACGTGGTCGGCACCGAAGGGTTGCGGAGCACGCTGCGAGAGACCGGAGTGACATTGACCGACGACTGGAGCGATGCCGATGCGGTTGTCATGGGTCTCGACTTCGATCTGACGTTTCGCGCTCTGGTCGAGGCAACCCTCGCAGTACAGAACGGTGCCGCGTTCTACGCAACCAATTCAGACCGCAGCTTTCCCACGCCGGAGGGACTCTATCCCGGGGCAGGTGCGCTGGTTGCCACCGTCGAAACCGCAACCGGGGTGTCGGCGATTCCGTGCGGCAAGCCAAATGATCCGATGCGACAAATGCTTGCAGATTTCGTCGACGGCGATGCGATGATGGTTGGCGACCGGCCGGAAACTGATCTTGCTCTCGGCAAGGCCGAGGGCTGGGCGACCGCCTTGGTGCTCACCGGAGTCACGAGAACGATCGATGAGGTGCCTCCGGAATACCAACCTGACCTCGTAGTCGAGTCGATCGCTGACCTGCCGAGCCACCTCGGCGTCTGAAGGGTCTAGCGGGTGATGCGGTATTGGGGAACGGGTTGGTGGAGACGCCGTACCCGGTCGACAAGAACCGGCCGCAGTGGGAGCGTCACCAGGACGCCGACGACAAATCCGGCGACATGAGCCTCCCAGGCAACACCGGGCTCTTGGATCGCAAACTGCAGGAAGAACCACAGCGCTAGATAGGCGCCGGCGGGGATGTGAACGAACAGGAAGAGGAAGAAGGTCAAGATGCGGTGCGTGGGGAACAGGACCAGATATGCCCCCAGCACTCCGGCGATGGCCCCCGAGGCGCCGATCATCGGTACGGTTGCCTCGGGATTGCCAAAGACGAAGGCGCCGGTCGCCACTGCTCCTGCTACCAGGTAGAGAAGCAGATACCCCAGGGTGCCATAGGCCTCTTCGACGTTGTTGCCGAAGATCCACAGAAACCACATGTTCGACAGCAGGTGCCCGATGCCTCCGTGGAGGAACATCGTCACGAGTCCTGCGAGCCAGATGTTCTTGTCCGGGAACACGGGTACACCGGGCTCATCCAGACAACGGTCGAGCACGATCTCGTCCTCAGTGAGCGGCTCACCGGTAGTGAACTCGCAAGCCACCGCTGCGTACTCATAAAGGAAGTCGGTCTCCTCAGCGATGTTGTCCCGGGGCTGCCAGAAGAAGAACACGACGACGTTCACCGCAATCAGCGCGAGCGTCACCACGGGTGTGATTCGAGTTGGATTCAGATCGCGCAAAGGAAACAAAACTCGTTCCTGTCGTATCCAGACGGGATAATGCTGCCATGGATGATACGCAAACACGGACGGACAGTGGCGGCCTCGACGATTCGAGCACCGGTGACGTCCACCCGGCGGACACACTCAGAGAACTCGATCCGGCAGACGCTCCACAATATGCCGAAGAACACGCAGCCCGGCTCGCCGCAGAGCTCGAAGGCTCCGACGCTTCTCAGCCCGAACCCGTCCAGTTGGTTGCAGACCTCGATCCCACGAACGGGGACGAAACCCGCTGATGAGCAGTACCCGGCTCGACCAAGAGATCGTTGCAAGACGCTTGGTGCCGTCACGAAGCGGAGCGCGGCGCGCCATCAGGGAAGGCCAGGTAACGGTTGACGGAACCATGGTGCGGCGCCCGGCATATCGCGTGGCTGTAGGTTCTGACATCGCAGTCGACCCGGCCGCAACCCGTTGGGCAAGCCGGGGTGGACACAAGCTCGCTGCTGCGCTCGACGAATTCGCCATCGAGGTGCAGGGGCGTAGTGCGATCGACATCGGCGCATCCACGGGAGGCTTCACCGACGTCCTCCTGAAGCGGGGGGCAACCCGGGTCGTTGCTCTCGATGTCGGGCACGGCCAGCTGGCAGGTTCACTGCGATCGGACCCGCGCTGTGACGTCTATGAAGGTCTCGACGTCCGTGATGCCAAACCGCAACAACTGGGTGCCCCGTTCGACGTTGTTGTCGTCGACCTATCCTTCATCTCTCTCACCAAGGTCGCCGACACTATTCGTGGTCTTGGCGGCGAGGACTCGGACTGGGTGGGTTTGGTCAAACCACAGTTCGAGGTGGGGCCCGGGGCGGTGGGCAAAGATGGCGTCGTCAAGGCCTTGGAAGCAAGAGGCCAATCGGTGGTCAGCGTGGCGCAGGCCTTTGCGGAGGTGGGGCTGGTTACCCGTGGTGCTATCGCTTCTCCGATCACGGGCAGCTCAGGCAACCGAGAAGCCTTGTTGTGGCTGCGGCGCACAGGGATCGCAGTCGGAAGGACGCAACTGTTTAAGGTGCTGGAAGATGAGTGACACACCCGAGGTCCTGGGCACCGTTGTCCTTGCCGGTCGCGACGACGTGAGCGAAGTGGTCGAGCAGTTCGCCACTCTGGCTGCTGCACTCGGCTTCAAGACGGTCGACGCGCTCGAGCCGGCCGCCGCCGCAGCGAGCCCACAGCTCATCGTCGGCATCGGTGGCGACGGCACCTTGCTGCGGGCTGCGCACCTCGCGCATGAGCTCGACGTTCCGGTCATCGGAATCAACCTGGGAACCGTCGGCTATCTCGCCGAGGTCGAACCTGAGAACATCGAGGAGATGCTGCGCCGGTTAGCGGGCGGCCAACTCGGAATGCACAGCCGGATGACAGTTTCTGCGGAGACACCCGACGGGGCCATGCTGCACGGCATCAACGACGTCGTGATGGAAAAGGTGCTCAGCCCAAGGCTCGTGCAGATCGCGGTAGAGGTCAACGAGGACTTCTTCACCACGTTCCGCGCCGACGGGCTCATCGTGGCGACCCCGCTGGGCTCAACAGCCTATTCCTTGTCTGCCGGCGGGCCCGTGGTCGATCCCGATCTGGATGTGCTCATCATGACTCCGGTGGCGCCGCATAGCCTCATGTCCCGACCCACCGTCTTCACCCCGGCGACATCGCTCCGGTTCACGGTTGCTACGGAACGGCAAGTGCGGGTCAACGTGGACGGAAGGCTGGGGCCGGTGCTCGAAGAGGGTGAGTGGGTGGTGGTGCGCGCCGGAGTCAGACCGGTGCGGTTCCTGACAATGGGCATCCATCCATTCCCGCAGGCGGCGCGCCACCAATTCGGGCTGGACCATGCTTGACGAACTCATCGTCGACAACCTCGGAATCATTCGAAGCGCCCACATCGAGCCGGGACCTGGTTTGGTCGTCGTCACCGGCGAGACCGGTGCCGGGAAGACGATGCTACTGGGTGCATTGCGCTTGCTCCTCGGTGCGGCCAGCCGCCGAGATTCCGTAGGCCCCGCCGGGAACGAGGCCTTCGTCGACGGCAGGTTCCTGTTCGGCGACGAGGTGACGCTGCGGCGTCGAGTGACCGGGACCGGACGGTCGAAGGCCTACATCGATGGCAGCATGGTCCCCGCCAAGGCGCTACAGGAGAGAACCCGTGCCGACGTCGAGATCGTCGGACAGCACGATCACATGCTGCTGATGCAGCCCAGCGGCGTGCTCCGCCTCGTCGACGAAGCCCTCGGCACAGCCGGAAAGAAGGCAGCCGCGGCCTATGTCGACGCATGGCAGCAGCTGGTCGAGGTTCGCCAGCAGCTGGAGCTGCTCGGGAGAGGACGCCGCGAGCTGGAGAGAGAGCTGGAGGTCCTCCGTTTCCAGGTGGATGAGATCGACTCTGCTGGTTTCGTCGCAGGCGACGACCTCGAGATGCGGACCAAGGCGACCCGGCTGCGCAACAGCGAAGACCTGGTCGCCGGGTTCGCTGCAGTGTTGGAATCGCTGGGCGACGAGGGGGGATCGGCATACTTGGAAGCTGCGGCGCGGGAAATGCGTCGTCTGTCCGGGATCGATCCGTCCTTGGCCGGCAGCGAGGCCCGATTGGCAGAGATCGTGGCCGCCGTAGCCGATCTACAAATCGAGCTGGCTTCGATGGCGGCCGCATTGGAGCACGATCCGGGAGAACTCGAGGAGGTGGAGGCTCGGATTCAATTGCTCGGCGAGCTTCGCCGCAAATACGGAGAGAGTCTCGACGAGGTCTTGGCATTCGGATCCGATGCAAGGGCTCGAACTGCCGAGCTTTCTGAGCTCCTGACGCGGGCCGACGACCTCGCCGGAGACCTAGGGGTGAAGCAGGATGCGGCCGCGGCGGCTGCCGTCATCTTGCGCAGGGAGCGGTTGAAGACGGCTCGTGCTCTCGAGAAGGCGGCCGTTTCACACCTGCGCGATCTTGGGATGTCAGACCCGATCGTGCGACTCGAGTTCACCGAAACAGATCTGGGGCCAACGGGTTCAGACCGCGTTGAGCTCTCGTTCGCATCTGAGCAAGGCCTTCCGACGGGACCGGCGAATCGGGTGGCATCCGGTGGCGAGCTCAGCAGGCTGACGCTCGCGCTTCGCCTTGCCGGTGGCATCGCAGATGCCGAGTTGATTGCGTTCGACGAGGTAGATGCCGGGATCGGTGGCGCAACGGCGCGTGCCATGGGGGAGAAGCTGGCGGCACTGAGCCGCGGCCGCCAAGTCTTGTGCGTGACTCATCTTCCGCAGGTGGCCGCCCACGCAGACACCCACTTCGTGATTACCCGGGTTGACGGTACAGCGGTGGTCAAACGGGTCGCTGGAGAAGAACGCTTGGCGGAGCTGTCACGAATGCTGGGCGGACTGCCCGACAGCGAGAGAGGCCAGCTCCATGCCGCCGAACTGCTCGCCGCGGTGGAAGCGAACCTCTGAATCGGTAGCTTTCGGCCGGGGCTCGCGTCGTTTGTCGGGACAAGCCTCAGTAGTCGATACCGCGGTGGTATCATCCGATCCCAGCCGGCCAGCTGGGAGTCTCCTTGACCAAGTACGTATTTGTCACGGGTGGAGTGACATCGAGCCTGGGGAAGGGCATAACTGCCGCCTCCCTTGCGAGAATCCTCAAAGCGAGAGGCCTTTCTGTCGTCCTTCAGAAGCTCGATCCATATATCAATGTCGATCCTGGGACGATGAACCCGTTCGAGCACGGCGAAGTGTTCGTAACCGAAGATGGCGGAGAGACGGACCTCGATCTCGGGCACTACGAACGGTTCCTCGGAGCTGATCTCCGCCGAGACTCGAACGTCACCACCGGGGCCGTCTACCAGTCGGTCATCCGCAAAGAGCGTCGCGGGGACTACCTCGGCGCCACCGTCCAAGTGATCCCGCACATAACCAACGAGATCAAAGCAAGAATCAAGAAGCTCGGTGGTGAGGACGTCGATGTTGTCATCAGCGAAATCGGCGGCACGGTCGGCGACATAGAGAGCCTGCCGTACCTCGAGGCGATCCGGCAGATGCACAAGGACGTTGGCCGTTCCAACTCGTGCTACATCCATGTCACGTTGGTCCCATACCTGGAAACCAGCGAGGAACTCAAGACCAAACCGACGCAGCACTCGGTGGCGACGCTGCGCTCGACCGGTATCCATCCAGATGTGATCGTCGCCCGATCCGATCGGGAGATCGATGAGTCGGTACGCCGCAAAATCAGCCTCTTCTGTGATGTCGATAGTGATGCTGTGATCAACGCCATGAACGCCGACGACATCTACGCGGTACCTCTCGATATGCACAAGGCAGGTCTGGACAAAGTCGTCTGCCGAATCCTGGACATCGACGCGCCTGAGGCTGATCTGACCAGCTGGGGGGCGATGGTGCACCAGCTGGCGAACCCGGAGCACGCCGTGACCATCGGATTGGTCGGCAAGTATGTCGATCTTCCTGATGCCTACCTTTCCGTCGTTGAATCGCTACGGCATGGCGGTTCCGCCAACCGGGCTCGAGTCGACATTCGATGGATACCAGCAGAAGAAGTGGACGGGTTGCTCGCCGATTCGCACTTGGAGGGGTTGGACGGAATCATCGTGCCAGGTGGCTTCGGGATCAGAGGCGTCGAGGGGAAGATCCACGCCATCCGCCACGCCCGCGAGGAAGGAATCCCGTTCCTGGGGCTCTGCCTCGGCCTGCAATGCGCCGTGATTGAGTTCGCCCGCAACGTGCTCGGTATCAACGACGCCCACAGCACTGAGTTTGACCCGACAACTCTCAGCCCGGTGATCGACCTGATGGTTGATCAGCACGAAGTTGAAGACATGGGCGGAACAATGCGCCTCGGGGTGTATCCGGCGAAGCTTGCCGACGATTCCCTAGCGCGGCGTCTCTACGATGAACCGGTTGTCTACGAGCGACATCGCCACCGCTGGGAAGTCAACAATCGCTTCCGGAATGCACTCGGCAAAGCAGGCTTTGTAGCCAGCGGTGTGTCTCCTGATGACAGGTTGGTCGAGATCGTCGAGATCCCGAGCCACCCGTATTTCATTGCCACCCAGTTCCATCCCGAGTTCACCTCGCGGCCCGAGGACCCCCACCCACTGTTCACCGGGCTGGTACGAGCTGCGCTGGCCCGGAAACGGCACATGAGTGAAACGCAACCGGCCGGCTCGGTTGTGCAGGTCGACGGCTAGTGCCTGCAACCGGCTTCGACATCATCGGCTCGCGCGTGGTCTGCGCGACGTCGTTCCTCGAGCTGATCGAGGTCGACATGGCCACCCCGGACGGTGCCGTCGGCAAGCGCACCGTGGTCCAGGTAGGCGATGCAGTGGCGGTCGTGCCCGTTGATGGGGATGACGTAGTGCTGATCAGGCAATACCGGGCGCCGATCAACAAGGCGCTCCTCGAATTGCCTGCGGGCAAGCTCGACATTCCCGGAGAGGACCCGCGCACAGCCGCCAGCCGTGAACTCGCAGAGGAGGCTGGCTTCCTGGCCGGTCATCTCGAAGAGGTTGCCGCGTTTCATACGAGTCCGGGGTTTGCCGACGAGCACATAACCGTATTCATCGCTACCGACCTGACCGCGGTACCTGCCAATCCGATCGGTCCGGAGGAAGTCGCCGCCGAGATCGTGAGAATCCCCATCGCGGATCTGCCGGGGAGGTTGGCGGAGATCGAGGATGCCAAGACCCTGGTCGGGTTGATGGCCTTCATGCTCGTGGGGACGAATCCCAACCGACCCACAGCCGGCTGATACGCTCACTTGCTCGAAGCCGAGGATGTAAGCAGCAATGGACGCAGAGATGGCGATTGCCGAGTTCCTCACCTCGCTGATTGCCGAGCGCGGTCTCGCTCGGAACACGGTCGACGCTTACAAGCGAGACCTCGGCCAGTACCACGAATTCCTCCGTGAAGCAGGTATCTCGGTGATCGACGAAGTCGACCCCGAGATGGTGACACGCTTTGTCGAGGAACTACGGAGTGGCGGAGCGGCGTCCGCGACGGTGAGCCGCAAGGTCGCTGCGGTGCGCGGGCTGCACCGCTTCCTCGTGATCGAGGACCACACCTCTCGTGACCCGACCGCGCTTCTGGATAGCCCGCAGCGGGTTAGAGGGCTACCGAAGGCGCTCAGCGTTGCGGCTATAGGGGCGTTGCTCGAAGCTCCCGACCTAACTACCAATCTGGGGGTTCGGGATGCAGCGTTGCTCGAGCTTCTGTATGCCACTGGCGCCCGGGTGTCTGAAGCGGTCGCTCTCGATCAGATCGATGTCGACCTGGATGACGCGACGGTGCTTCTCACTGGCAAAGGCTCGCGTCAACGGGTAGTTCCACTTGGCGGCTACGCCGTTGCGGCGGTTCGTCGCTATTACCCGGTGCGCAACGAACTTGTCGGCGGCCGTACCGACCCGGGTGCTGTGTTCATCAGCGTTCGCGGGCGCCGTCTCACCCGTCAGGCGGTGTGGCAGGTGATCAAGAAGGCGGCCGTCCAAAGCGGACTCGACGAGTCGGATGTGTCGCCGCATGTGCTGCGACATTCTGCGGCCACACACATGGTTGAGGGCGGTGCCGACCTCAGAACTGTTCAAGAACTCCTCGGTCACGCTAATATCTCTACTACACAGGTCTACACGAGGGTGTCCCCTCAGCATCTGTACGAGGTCTATGTGACTTCGCATCCACGCGGTTGACGAGAACCGCAGCAAAGGAACCGGAGTGGTTGTCGTGAACATCGATGGCGCCGT
>JASJAS010000006.1 GCA_030066875.1 Acidimicrobiia bacterium
AGTACCGGCCGGAGCGATTCTTCGGTCGTCCCGGTCTCAGGTGTGGCGCTACCGCGCTCCGCAGCAATCCGCAGCTCACACTCAGCACGTGTGGCGGCAAGCTCGTCGTCATCGAGAACGGCACCGGAGGGCAGGAGGTTTGCCCGGCGCAAACGGTTGAGAGCGTCCTTCGAGTCGATCATGCCGAACCCTCCTCTCGTCGCGGGGCAAGGCGCGCCGAGAGCGGGCGCCTGTTATTGAGCTCGGCCGCCAGCCGGCGTGACGCACGATGGAGCCGCTGCGATGCTGCGTGGGGGCTGCAGCCCAGGATGACAGCGACGTCCTCTCGGGGAAGCTCCTCCCAAACGGAGAGCAGAAGGACCTCTTGGTCGCTCCGCTTGAGTCGGTGCAGCGCTTCGATCACCTCTTGGTCCTCTTCGTTCCGCACGACAACCATCTCGGGCGAGTCTCCCCGATCCGGACGATCCGAGACATCACCGAACCTGATCGGGGAACGCCGCTTCGCCCGGTAGGTGTTGCGCAGCACATTGCGGGCCACCTTGTAGAGCCAGTGGAGCTCACTGCCCTCGGGAATGTCCCCGACCTTGCGCCATGCAACGACGAAGGTCTCTGCGGTGCAGTCGCGCGCGTTTTCCATGTCGAGGCGGCGCCGGAAGTAGGCGTATACCTGCTCGTAATGCCGCTCAAACACCGCCCGGTAGCGGGTCTCTGTGGCAGACGTGGTCGACATGTCTCGCAGAGCTTGTTGTCCTCACCATATCTCTCGTCACCGTATTCCTACGAGGGCACTTCGACCCAACATCGGCTTGTCGGCGATCACGACCGAAACGCGACTTCGGGCGCATGGTCCGCGAGCAGTGGGGACGTTGTGCTCTGTGTGAGTCGGGTGGCCCGGCTAGCTTGCGCATTGTGGCCGAGAACGCATTTCCACGCTCCGCATTGCTTGAAGAGGCTCTCGCTTGTTTCGACCTTGATGTTGTCGACGCCACTGAGGTTCGCGTCACCAACAATGCCGTGTTTCGCCTGCGCACACCTAGAGGTAGCTATGCACTGCGGATCCATCGGCCCGGGTATCGACTGCCACAGCATATTCGGTCGGAACTCAGCTACGTGGAAGCTCTAGCTAATCGCTCTGATGTAGTAGTGCCGAGTCCGGTCAGGACGCAGAGCGGCGACCTGGTGGCCGTTGTCCAAGCGGATGGCGAGATGCACTGCGTGAGTGTTGTGACTTGGTTGGCCGGAGAGGTGCGCCGCCCGGGACGCGGCGCAGGTCGAGCGACACTGTTCCGCATCGGTCAGGCGCTTGGACGCATTCACCAGTTCTCAGAGACATTCGATCCACCCGACGGGTTCGACCTACCCACCTGGGACGTTGCCACCATGATGGACACTGAGGGGCGAAGCTTGATTGAGGCCACTTTGTATCGCCGGCTGGTCGATCCTCTCGTTGAGAGGGCTCGAGAGCGTTTCGCCCAGCTGCCGGCAACACCGGTGACCTACGGCGTGTTACACAACGACTTCGTTCTGCTCAACTGTCTGCACTCGGGCCGCCAGACCTCAGTGATCGACTTCGACGACAGCGGATGGGGCTTCTATCTGCAAGACCTTGGTGGTCTCCTCGGCAACCTCAAGGACTACCGCAACTACCGGGTACTTCGGCGATGGTTCGTTGACGGCTACGAGTCGGTGCGGCCGTTCCCTTCGGCCGACGAACGGGATCTGGAGTTGATGATCGCCCTGCGGCATTGCACCACCGTTTTGTGGCTGTTCGAACGGCAGGCTGCGGGGGCGATGGCGACAGATCTGTTTGAGCGGAACCTGGCCTACCGCGTCGAAGAGATCGAGTCCTCTCTTGCTGAACTAACCCAGTGATCGGGCGAGAGTCCACCGAACTTCGGCGTGTCCTTTGGCGAATTCCCGGGATTGCGTATTTGGGTGCCGCACGGGAGCCATGGCGAAGCGCGAGCCGGAACGCTCTGACGGAGATCCAAGCGCTGCGACGGCTGACGCGGCCCTCCCTCACTCATTTCACCAACTTCTCCGGCATCCCTGTGGGGGCTCTGTAACCGAGCTTCCAGCGAGCACTTCTTGCCCAATCGTTAGTCAGCGGCAGGAATCACAAGACCCCCCTTGACTTGATCAGTATTTAGAGTTCTAATAATAAGAACTCAAATAGAATTAGAGAAGGCAAGTCGATCTATGACGGACGAATACCAAGCAGGTTCTCTCCCCGACGTCTTCCGGTTGGTGGAACAGCTGCACAAGAAGCTGATGCATGTCCGGCGCGAAACCGTGCGCCAGACCGGGCTCACCCCTCCCCAATACGCAACGCTGACCCAGCTGTGGGAGCTCGACGGACAGCCCCCGAAGGACCTCGCGGCAGGCAACGCCTGTACGCCAGCGACAATGACCACAATCATTGACGGCCTGGAGCGGAAGTCACTGGTGACCCGGAAACCGCATCCGAGTGATCGGCGCAGTCTGCTCGTACACCTCACACAAGATGGCGCCAAGCTCCGCGGCTCAAGCCCAACTGTCGGAGAGATGTTCCGAGGCTGTTGCTCGGGCTTGGCACCGGATGAATCACAGAATCTGGCCGGACTTCTGGCCAAGCTCGACGCCGCGCTGTCTGCCTGGCAGCCGGGAGAACAAACATGACCGCACTGCGCACCGCTGCCGAGATCGCGACCGGCGGTCTGGACGCCATCGGTGCGGTGTTCTTCCGATCTAGGAGGGCAGTCGGCAACCTTTCACCCGCAGCGATCCAGATCGCACTGGCTCTGACGCGATGACCCAAGACACAAGGAGGAGGAGCAATGGAAACACTCACCGCTCACCGCCAACTAGATGGTCGCGGTAGGACGATCACGACGTTCGTGGTCTACGCCGCTGCGCAAACATTGGAAGACATGGCCGAAGGGGAGACCCTCGAACTTGTGACAGATGATTTCGAACCGTTCCAGGCGGACATCGCTGCCTGGTGTCGAGCTACCGGTCACCGACTCGCCGAGACGCACTCCTCGGCTGACGGGCTCCACTTCCTCATCGAAAAGGGCCGAACCGTCTCCAAGGATACGAACCTCGCAATGGTCATCTCCGTCGACGGGCTCGAGGAGCTGCTCTCGCCACTGGGCTTCGCTTTAGGCGCCGCCTTGGAAGGGATCAATGTGCAGCTCTACTTCCAGGGCCCTGGTGTTCGTGTTGTTGCCCGCGGGTTCAAACCCAAGCTCAAGGGTTGGGGACGCCCATTCAGTCGTTTTGCCGCGGCTGGGATGACCAAGACGGGCCACATCCCCGCCCAGGAGAAACTCGCACAGTTGCGCAGCCTCGGTGCTGAGGTCTACGTCTGCGGAGGCTCATTGGATCACTTCAAGGTCAGCCGGGAGGATTTCATCTTCGATGACCTCGAGGTCGTCGAGTACCTAACGTTCGTCTCGATCATGGAAGACGCTGACATCCACATCTTCACCTAGTCACTGCGAGGGTGATGCGATGTTCATTCTTGCGATTGACCCGCGATGATCAAAGAGCGGAGAATGGGCGTGTCAGCCGCGGCTCGCCGAAACCAGCAATAGGTCCTCGAAGAAGCTCCCGGTCAAGGACTCACCGTCGAGAGAACCGACAAAGCGAATTGGCTCGTCATCATCATCATCGGACTCATCCAGCTCACATCCGCTGATTTGCAGGACTTCGATGAGCTCCACAGCGAGGTCGAGCTCCAAGGACGGGTTCGTCGGACCGGTTCCATTGAGGACCCAACGGTTGGTACTCACACACGGCTCGCTCTCCTCGTCCCATTGCATCCAGAGCGCCTCGAACACCATGTCGATTCTCATGGTGAGGACACCATCGTCATCGGACGCCTCAACGCTGCTCTCGTGGATTGCGAGCATCTCTTTGCCGACCTCGGCGACAGTCACCTCGCCCCGGTAGATACCGTCCCCGCTACTAGCCGGTGCTGCCGACGTTGTGGTCTTGGCCCCTACATCACCTTTGGTAGAGGTTGTCGTGGGTTCGGTCTCAGATGCCACCGTATCGAGCGTCTCGTCAACGGTGGCGGTCTCGCATCCCGCGGTCAGCAGAGCCAGCACGATTATCCCCGTCACGATCCTCGGCCTCATGTGAACCTCCCGACTGTCGATCGAGTGCCCCGCACACCTGATGCCGTCCCCTACGGGCAGCGCTAACCGGCAGGATACGAACGGACCGAATGGGTAGGCGAAACGAGCGGACACTGAGTCCCCGGATCGGCACCGATTGAGCGGCCACGCCGCGCAATGGACTCCAGTCTCACCCTGGGATGTGGGATGTACAGGGGGCAGGTAGCGGCCCACACGTAGTGCGGTGTGGTTGTGCTCTAGACAGACTTTGTGGGCTCTTGTAGGAATGTCCGCGAGGAGGTGGGTATGCGTGATACGGCGTTCTTTGATGGGATTGCTCAGATTCCGGATCGCAGGGGAGGCCGTGATCTGAAGAGACCTGTGTTCTTCTACGACTCGACGATGTTCCAAGTGTCGTTCTTGACTCCCATCGAAAGGATTCGAGAACTGCTGCCGTCACACAGGATTCACCCGATGCGGTTCACCCCGAAGAGAGCGGTGACTTCCATTGGGGCGGTTCAGCATCACGACTCGGATGTAGGGGCCTACAACGTTTTGGGGATCATGTTCCCCGTCACAATCGATCACCCAGCACCGCTGATGCGAGGTTTGCTGAAGGTCGCGACCGAAGGAGCAACGCTCTTCGCATGGCAAATGCCAGAGACATCGGAGTTCGCTGTTGAATCCGGAGTCGAGACCGCCGGCTATCCCAAGTTCCTCGCCGATGTGGACATCGATACAGAGGGTGACTGGGCGACATGCCGAGTTGAAGAGGGCGGCAGACAGATCCTCAATCTGTCGATCCGTCGTCCCAGCGTAGTTCCAGTGCACAGGCGCTGGCCCGCAGGGATGCTTACCGTGAGGGATGGATGGGTACAACGAATCCCCTATGTGTCCAACATCCCGTACGCTGGCAAGTCGTCGAAGGCAGCCGACGTGGGCCTAGAACTCGGCGACCATCCGGTGGCCGACGAGCTCCGTCACCTCGACCTGGGACGCCCCGTCAACATCCAGTACTTCACCGGCATGCAGCAGACTCTCGGAACAGTGCTCGAAGCTTGGCCGGCTGACCACGAAACGACTCGGTGGACCCCAACATCACCCGCGTCCTAGGGCAACGCACTCACAGGTGGACCGACTCCGGTCGGGTCAGGAAGTCGATCAGGATTGGGTTGATGCGGTCGGGGTACTCGTAGTGCGCTAGATGAGCCGCCCCCTCAATCTCGTGGTATTCGATGTCTGGAAGCAGGTCACGCAACCTTCGCATCGAGTCTTCGAGGATCAGCTTGTCTTGGGTTCCCCACGACAGCAACGTGGGAATGCCCTGAGCCTTCACGTTCTCATAAGCGGCTGTCGGGTCGGTGAAGCTGTCACCCCGCCAGTTGGCCAGGATTGCTCTTCGCTTCCCGCGGAACTGCAACTGCTTGGCGACTTCATTCTCCAGAGCGGCTCTCCTGTCAGGGGACGAGATGCCATTCGACAGGTCAGTGAACTTGGAGTCGCTTGCGAGTTGCAGCACGAACTCCCCCAGGAAACGAGTCGACAGAATCTTGGCCATGAGACCTTCTGAACCCACGAAATCGTCGAACAACGGTGACAGAAGAGCAAGCCTCTCCACATTCCCCGGATTCGCCGCCGCAAAGCTGGCACCAATACTTCCACCTTGGGACGTTCCCACCACAGATACCGGGTAGGGAACGTTGAGATGGTCAATCAGTTCGGCAAGCTGCTCCATGTACAGAGCTCTGTCGAAGGTGCGCAGACGAGCCCTATCAGTGAAGCCGTGCCCGATCAAGTCATATCGGAGCACACGCAACCCAGCCTCAACCAGATCCTCGATCGTGTTATCCCAAGACACGTACGGTGCCGCATTGCCATGAATCAGAACCACACACCGACCGTCAGGATCTCCCCTCAACTCATAGTGACTCACACCCGTCGGTAGGTCCACGAAACTGCCAGGTAGACCTTCCCTCGTCTCGGGAGTCAGATCCTTCTTTCCGATCTCGAACACTGTCCAACCTCCCTCCAGGGGCCAAGAGACGGACCACTCCACACCCCATCAGATGCCCGAACCGGCGGGAGATCAAGTGCCAAAGGTCCCCAACACCCGCTTCCTACCTAGCGTTCTCGCGTTGCGTGATGGCGAGTTCCTGCCCAGACCTATCAACAAGGAAAAGAGAGAACTCCGTGTCACCCGTTCGGCGATCTCGTTCGTCTGTTTGTGTGAGTGGGCCAAAACGCGGGCCCCGGAGGAGGAATCTCATGACTCAATGGTGGCATGGCAGCGCAGCCGTAATCGGCGCACTGATGCTCATGCTCGGTATCGGCAACCTGGTCGATCCGGACGATACGGGACCGCTCTACGGCCAGCTGATTCTGCTTGCCGTCGTGGCAACGGGGGCTGCCCTCATTGTGTACGGCCTGGTGTTGCTGCGCCGCAATCAGCCGGGCGGTAGCAAGCTAGTAGCGCTCGGCGTGCTGCCGGGTTCGGTAGGAATCGCCTTCTTCTGGTTCCCGCCGGCGGTTGCGGTCGGAATCCTCGCTCTTGTGACGAGCTGGGTGGCATTCAGGTCGGTAGAGGAGCTCGAGAGTGAAGGAGCTTCCCCTTGATACTCACACCCCGACTCGCGATGCAACGTGGCATGATTCTCACAGGAAGGGAGAGCATATGAGGTGGTGGGTGCTGGAACTCATCACATTCGGCGGCCTCGTGTTCGCGCTGGTGGTCTTGGGTCCGCTCATCAAGCGATTTGGTCGCAGCTATGCCGCGGACGTGTTCCGGGCCAACCCGAGGACCGGCAAGAGCTACATCGTGCTCATGGACATCGCCTACTACCTCATCTTCTCGGCGTACATCCTCTTCACTACGGTTTTCGAGCAGCAGGAAGACTGGGCGCAAACCGTCAATGCCGCGCAATTGCGTCACGAGTCGCTCAGGATCGGCGGCATGTTGCTCATCATGGGCATCCTGCACGGCGCCAACGTGCTCAGCCTTCCCATCATCGGGCGATTGCTCGGACTGGGGAAACGCCTCGACGAGGACGCCAGAGGCCCCAAGGCGGCCTGATGATTGCGATTCCGGTCCGCCGCCCGCGGTGGCGCCAAATCAACGAATGGTTGCTCATGGTGACCGATCAGGTCGTTGCGGCTTTCGTTGCTACCGATCGAGACGCCGTCGTCGCCGAACTGTTTCGACTGGAGGGTGTGCGACTTGTGAGGTTGGCGCGGCTGTTCACCGACGACCGCAATGCGGCCGAGGATCTCGTCCAAGAGGCATTCATCCGGCTGCATCGGGCGGCTCACCGGATAAAGGATCCGGCGCGAGCAGCGCAGTACCTGCGCTCCATCGTCATCAACCTGGCGCGCGACCACAACAGGCGTGGCCTCATGTCACTGCGCCACCAGGAAGCTGTCCCGTCGGGTACCAGACCTGACGCACCGGACGACGTCCTGGTTATGGATGACGAGCGGCAACGGCTTCTCGAAGAAGTTCGTGCCCTGTCGCCGCGGCAGCGTGACTGCTTGTTGCTCCGCTTCTACCTAGAGCTGTCGGAATCCGAGATCGCCGCAACACTCGATATCTCCAAGAACTCGGTGAAGACCCACTGCCGCCGCGGCTTGGAGACGCTGCGCAGCCGATTGGACGTGGCGACGTGAACTTGGACCAACAACTCGCCGACACGCTGCATGTCGCGGATGACTATGCCCCAAGCCCCGATCTCTTTGCCAAGGTCCAGCGCTCGATCGAAGAAGACAACGCATACCGGGGCCGGCTTCGCACAGCGGTCCGGTGGCTGGTTGCCGCCGTTGCGGCGGTCTCTGCGTTCCTGTTCGCCACCGTCAGATTGGAAAACGGGCAAGTCGACATGTCGTTCGCCAGCCTCGAGCTGCTTGTCACGGCGGTCATGATCGCCATCGTCGGCGTCATGGGCCCGGCAATCCGCCGGTTTGGTCAGACCTACGAGAGAAACGCGTTCGCCGGCAACCCTGAGACCGGCGCGCAGGTACTCCGGCTCCTCGACATTGCGTACTACCTCATCTTTGGGGCATATGTCGTCATGACACTCATGTTCGAGCCACCTCGGGATCTGTCGTTGCTCGATCGACAGTTCACCGACATGCTCCGTTTCGAGGCCGAGCGGCTCGGCGGCCTCTTTCTGCTCATGGGTCTTCTGCACGTCATGCTGCTTCTGGCGCTACCGGTAGCCGGCCTCGTCCACAGCGCCAACTTGCGAAGAGCACGAATAGCGGAAGGTGCGACGAGCAACGACGAGGTGGCCGCAAGAGTCGATCGGGGGGTCACTGTTGGGACCTGGATCGTTGCCGCCTATGTCCTGTTCCAGATGGTCGCAACGGTGCTCTTGGTCCTCATCGGGCTGGGGATGGGCGGATGAAATCGCCGACCCAGGAGACGACTCAGACACTCCCACGAGTCGCGGCTACAGCTCTAGCCGGCTCCGCTGCTGGATTCGTGATGGCTGGAGCAGGGGGACGCCTGGCGATGCGACTATCGGCCCAGATCGATCGTTCGGCACACGGGTTCACCACCGAGGCCGGAGCGGTAGTCGGAGAGTTCACGGTCGCCGGGACCATCTCGTTCATCATGTTCGTCGGCCTCGGCGGCGCCGTCTTGGTGGGCCTGCTCTGGTCGATCGTCTCGCCCTGGCTTCCCCAGGTTGGACGCCAACGCAAGGTCGTCGCGTTCGTTGTCGCGGCGGCGCTCGGTGGACGGTTGGCGGTCGACGGGCGCAACTTCGATTTTCTGATCCTCGATCCGGCACTGCTCCAGGTATCGATCTTCGTAGTGCTTGCCGGCCTGACCGGAGTCCTTGCTGCAGCCTTCGAACCCTGGCTGACTCGGCGCCTTCGGGGAGAACGAACCGGCGCCAAGGCCGCATACTGGGCGATGGTCGGCGCCGGGGCAGTCTTCGCAGTCCCATTCAGTTCCCTCTTCTTCAACGAGGAGGCGTGCGGTTGCGTTAGCCCGCCATGGCTGGTGGGCGGAGCCATCGCCGCGCTCGGCCTCCTGTGGCTTGCCCGTTTCGCGATTGGGCTGCGCGGCAATGCCGAGCCTCGGTGGTTCCAAGCTACCGGACGGATTCTCGTCGCGGCTGCGACTGTCGCCGGCTTTGTTCACCTCGCCGGTGAGGTGGCCCACTTTGCGTGAACAACTCGCGTGGTCGGAGGGTGTCACAAACACGGTGATGTGGCACCCCGCGTCAATCTGAGGGCAGACACGGCGTTCGCTCGGGCACTCCGCCTCCGAGAATGACTTGCCACAGTTATCCTCGGTAGAGCATTCACGCGCAGCCCCCGCTAACTGGAGGCGCCGGTCATGCCAGCAAACCGCGAGAACCTTCCCGGATCGGCTCAGGACACGATCATCGTTGGCGCCGGAATCGCCGGTCTTGCGTGCGCCCAACGTCTCCACGACAGCGGCCACCCCTTCATCGTGATCTCGGACGACGTTGGCGGCCGGATCCGACGGTCTCCCGACGGAGGGACGAACCTCGGCGCGTACTACGTACGTTCCGACTACACCCACTTCAATCGCTACGCACAGCTAGGACGTCGCCTCGATCGTCTCGCCATCAAACGTCATAGCGAAGCCGGCGGCACCTACATACTGCGGAGCCCGCGATTGCTCTTGCACGCACCGCAGGTGGTCAGGTTTCTCAGGCTTCTCTCTGACTTCCGTCGGCGCTACAACCAATTCAAAACGCGCACCCCCGTGATAGGGCAAGCCGCTGCGATTCGCTCCGACCCGAAGCTCAGCCAGCTCTATCGGCAGCGCGCCTCCGAATTCGTCGACGAGCACAGGCTCGGCGATTTGGCCAATCAGCTCCTCGAGCCGGGCATCCACGGCACGGCATTCACAACCCTGAAGGAGACATCGGCACTAACGATGCTGCTGGCCGCCCTGCCGATCGTCGTGCCGACCTACGAGTTCACGGCCAGGCTTGATCTGCTTGTCGCCGGATTCGAGGACAGGATCATCCCCGACCATGTGACGGCTATCAGTTCCCGCCGTGACGGCTACATCGTCCACTCACAGGTACACGGCCAGCTGCTATCTCGGCGAGTCGTGATCGCCACCCCCGCCGACAGTGCCGCGCGACTCCTCGGTCTGCCGTCTATCAAGAAGCCCGTCGATGCCCACATGTTTCTCGTTGAAGGAACGCTGCGCCACCCGTTTAGCCAGGCGGACGTCAACCTCTTCCCTGCGACCGACGACACCTTCGCGATCGCAACACAAGCAAACGGCGCGATCTTGGTGTGCTCGAAGCTGCGAGACCCCGATCTGAATCGCTACTTCTCACGATGGCGCGTCGTCGCCCACCACTACTGGGACCCGGCGTTCCACATCACCGGGGACGATCTCCTCGAGTGTGAACAGGGCCCCAACCTCTTTCTTGCAGGTGATCACAACATCGTCGGTCTCGAGGATGCCTACCTGACCGGGCTTCACGCCGCCTCCCGCGTGATTGAGAGCGCTCGCAATGAATCGGATGAGCACGGACGGTCCCTTGCCCCTGCTGACGGCTGACTAAAAGGAACAAGCGGGCTGGGTGCCCTCGGGTGCCGCGCGCCCGCCGAGAGGGGTCGTGGCTGAGAACGGGCTTTCGCCATCCGCTGGTACATTTGAGTGATCGTCGTTAACGGGGACTGACGTGGAGGAACCCGGTGGATCCCGATGACCCTGCTTACAGAGGGCAAGCCGACTACACCCCAACCCTGCTGCGACTGTATGACCCCATCATCTTGGGGCCAATCACAAGGTACGTCTGGCGCTGTCGCGCCGATCGACTCACCGAGCTGTACCGACAGCACGTGCGCGACCGACACCTCGATGTCGGGCCGGGCACCGGCTACTTCCTCGAACGATCAGGCTTCGCTCCCGGCAATGAGGTCACAATCATCGATCCGAACACCAACGTTTTGCGCTATACCTCCGAGCGCCTGCCAGATCTCGACGTGACGGCGATCGAGGCCGATGTCTGCAAGCCACTTCCAGTTGATGGGCCCTTTGACTCCGCCGCACTCAACCTCGTCATCCACTGCCTCCCAGGGCCATTCGAGCGGAAGGCGCGGGCGGTTGCCAACGTTGCTGCGGTGCTGGCCTCCGACGGAGTGCTGTTCGGCTCATCGATCATCGGAAGAACCGGCTCCCACAACAGAGTGGCCAAGACGCTGCTCCGCGACTACAACCGCCGTCGCGTCTTCGACAACCTCGATGACTCAGAGGAAGCGATCGCAAGAATGCTCACGTCGTCGTTCGACGACGTCGAAGTCGACACCATCGGCTCTATCGCCATATTCGCTGCGCGACGACCGCACGAGCAAGCCCCGAAGTAGGCGGCGGGCACTCGAGAGTTCGGAAAGCGGGTTCCATTTCCGTTCTTGCGGACATCCACGGCCTTCAACCCCCCCAACATCCGCAAGAACAGAAAGCAGAACCGGATGCCGTCGCAGTCAGGGGAAGCGGTTGAGGATATGCAGGTGTTCCGCCTCAGAGTCGAAATGTTTGAGAACGGCTCGAGCGCTCTCTGGTACATGAGCTTGGCGGTAGTCCTCACCCATGAAGTCCTTGACGTTGTCGAGGCTCTCGAACCAGATGATCGTGGTGAACTCGACTTCACCGTTCTCGACAACGTTGGACCGCATCAGGTAGGCACCAACCAGTCCCGCGATCTCGCGTTCCAGGATCGCCGGGAACACCTCACCTTCCGCGATGGCTTGATAGGCGTCTGCGTTCTCGACGGTCGTCCGTCCATGCCAGATCCTTGCCACGGTGGCCCTCATATCCATCTCCCCTACGACCAGCGGACTCGATGGTTGCCGTGCCACGTGTCGAGAAGCTCGCGCTCACCGGTGACGGCAACCGCGGCATCTTCGGTCCGGTTCCACAGCAGCAAATACAGGTCGGATGCGGCTCCGCGGACGGTGACGTCGGCTGGCCGTTCGTCGCGTGACGTGTCGATACCGTCGGGCCCCAGAGTCATGAACCAGTGATCACCAGTGTCGTCGGCGTGGACGTGCATGATCTTCGTGGTCGGGATGGGGAACTCCTGCTTTCGCGGCGCAAACGCAGCCAGCAACTCATCGATCCCGTCGGCAGCGAAGACCGGATCGAATCTGGAGGGAATGCCAGCGGCTTTCTCCGCGTCGAAGCGGTGAACAGCTGTCTCATGGGCTTGCCGCCTTGCCCACATCGCGAGCGGTGATGGCGCCGGCAGAAATGTGGGCAGGTCATCAGCAGGCGACGCTGACTCGAGCGCCTGAACGAGATTTGCGTTCGTCTCGAGATACCAGTCGACCAGCTCGCTGTCGTCCGGCCAGAAGACGGCCAGCTCCGGCCAGGACTCGGCGTGCTCCGAGATATCGTCGGGCCAGAGCTTCGACGTGCGTTTCGCAACGCGTGCCGCAGCCCAAAGGTGGATCTCGCTCAGGTGGCGGACCAGGTCCCGCATATCCCAACCAGGGCAGGTGTCGATATCGGCTTCAAGCCCGGCCTGCTGAGCTGCATCGGCAAGCGTCTTCCCCTCGTTTGCGACCGCCGCGATGTGCTCCGCTATCTGCATAAATCCCTCCCAAGTTCCTTTCTACAGCTTGCCAACGACGTGAGCGAGCACCTGCGACATCTGGTCGTGGGGGCTGAACTCGACCATTCTGACCGCTTCCTCCACCACTACGGTGTGACCGGAGGGCCAGTAGTAGATCTCGCCTGGACGCACGACCTCCTCGGTTCCATCTTCGTAGTTGACGCGGATGCTGCCCTCGAGGACGAACCCCCAGTGCGGGCACTGGCAGTGGTCCCGCTCCAGACCCTCGAGCAAAGGACAGAAATCGAGACCGGTGGGGTATTCCATGTACGCGCTGGTCATCCCGCCCCAGTCGTCTCCGCGGATCATCTCACCTAGGGCCTCGTGGGCGATCGGTAGGGCTTCAACATTGCTCTTCATCTTCACTGTCTCCTTCACGGCTCAATCAGGCGTCGCGACACTTGATACTGCAACTTGCAGTATCAAGATACTGTAGAATGCAGTATTGTCAAGGGCATGGCACCAAAGATGACAACATCGTCCTACGCAGTTCTGGCGCTGCTCGACCTGAAGCCATGGACTGCATACGAACTCACCAACCAGGCTCAGCGCAGTCTCCGCTACGCCTGGCCCAAGTCTGAGCGTCTCCTCTACTCCGAACCCAAGAAACTGGTCGAGCTCGGGTTCGCCACGACTCACCAGGAGAAGCGCGGCGGCCGAACCCGCAACGTTTACGCCATCACTACAGAAGGACGCGATGCGCTCCGCGAGTGGACGCACACCCGAACCCAGCCACCGCGACTCGAGATCGAAGCCCTACTGCGGCTGCTGTTCGCCGATCACGGCTCGCAAGAAGACTTGCTCCGAGCCCTCGACGAGTTCGAGAGCGACATTGGCGAGCATCACCAAGCCATCGTCGAACTCATGGCCTCCTACCTCGACGGCGGGCACCCCTTCCCACAACGAACACACCTCTCCGTGCTGTTTGCCACGTTCCAGATAGAGATGTTCAAGACCATCGAGCAATGGATCGAATTCGCACGAGGAGAAATCGATGAATGGCCGGCCACCCGCGACCTAGGGATGACGCCCCGCACCGAAACCCTCACCCGCCTCCTCGCTCAAGATCAATCACCATTGAACCCCTGAAGCCATCGAAGAAGGCCGCAGCAGAGCGTAGCGCTCACCGCTGTGTCCGGCGCGGCCGGAGTTGCCATGGGTAGTGTTCCGTCAACTGCCTGAGTAAGGAGCCACCGTGGGGATTGCACTTGGCCTCGCCGCGGCGTTCTTCTTTGGGGTCTCGTCCATGCTCGCCCGGGTCGGCATGCGCACGAGTCCACGTGACGATGGCCTCTATATGACGATCTTCGTCAACGTTGTCATGCTCGGCATCCTTGGAGTATTCGTTCCAAGGCCTGATTGGAATACTGCCGGGGTTGTTTCCCTGGCCGCTGCCGGGCTCGTCGGCATGATCGGTGGCCGCCACTCCAACCTGCGGGCGATACGGTTTGTCGGCGCAACCCGAGCGAGTGTGTTCATCACTGCGACGCCGGTAGTTACTGCGACCGTCGGCTGGTTTGCGCTCGATGAACAGCTCGGATTCGTGGATGCCCTCGGCGGCGCCCTGGTCGTGGCAAGCCTGCTGGTCCTTATTCGAACGAGGTCCACCGCCCAGGCCGTAGCGGGCCAGGCAGCACACACCCGACCGCATGTGATCGGCTATATCTTCGCCGTCGCAACGCCCATCATGTTCGGACTCGCATTCGTCCTCCGCAAATGGGGGCTGCAGTCATACGATTCAACGGTTCTAGGGGTGTTCATCGGCGCCACCACGGCGCTGTTCTACCTGTCAACCGGTGATCTGGTGCAAGGGCGTGTCACAGCCCGCCTGAGGGAGAACTTCAGCACGATCAATTGGTGGTTCGTCGGGGCCGGGGTAGCAATAAGCTTGGCGCTCATCTCCCAGTTCTGGGCACTCACGCTCGTGCCGGCTTGGGTCTATGCGGTACTCCAGGGAACGCAGGCGCTTTGGGTGATGGGGTTGAGCTTGCTCTTGCTCCGCACCGAAGAGAGAATCGACGTCACATTGATTGCCAGCACGGTTGTCGTTGTCGCCGGTGTCATCCTCATTGCGGTGAGCCTCTAGGTACGAGGCCGCCGGACACATCTCCGGGCTACCGCCTCACCCAGAAGGTGGCGCCACAATTCGGACACTTCAGTTCCACGGAGACACCACCAAACATGCCCCCCTGCTTCTGTCTCTTTCCGGTCTTCCGATACGCGGACACCGGAGCAAACTCTCCGCAGGTGTTGCATGGGCTGGTCGTAATCTTCCGCCACCGATCGCGCAGCCATTTCAACACCGCGTGAACCTACGGTCCAAACCGCTTCTGCGTCAAGCCTGATACTCGGGGCAGGAGCCTCGCTCGCGCGCCGACGTTCAACTACGAATCGACTTTCGAAGGTTCGTTTCGCGAACGCATGAGCGCCAATGTGTAGGCGGCAATGCCGTGCAGCAGCGCTAGGCCGAGCACCGGCGTAAAGATTCGCTTCATCGGGCTGTTCACGGTGATCAGCCCGATCGAGAAGCCAACGATGCCAATGTTGCCCCCCCAGAGGAGTACCCGGTCCACGGTTTGGAGCGACAGACCGTGGAGTGCCATCGCAATAACCCCGAACAGAGCATTCGTCATCACGCCGATGAACATGACGTGGTCGAACGTGAGCACGAATCCTCGCTCCGATTCCGTGAGTGCATCGAAGTCCATTGCTCCTGAAACCACGCGGGCGATGAGGATCGTCCCCAGCACCAGGTAGACCAGCAGGTGGAGACTGGCGAATCGTGGGTACAGCCCCGTGCCCGCATCCCGCCACCCGGACGGGGCCAGCTCCGCCCGGGACCGCCAGACAAGGAACAGAACACCAATGATCATGAGGAGATTTGCCGGGCCGAGAAGTTCCTCCTCCAGGCCGGAAATGAAGGCGATGTTGACGACTACTCCGGCGATAAACAGGATCCACATCTGGGCGGCTCCGAGACGGCTCTCTGCCCACGTCAGGTCATCGCGGATCGTCCACTCGATCACCGCCATACCCGCCAGGATCAGATAACCGATGACCATGGCCGGGGGATGGGCGTCTGCGATAGCCGTGGCGGTGTCGTTGTCGAGGCCCGGTATCTCCCCTTTGGCGGTGAAATAGCCAAGCAAGATGCCGAAGACCGCCCCAATCAACAGCGAGACCCACGCCAGCATCACACCAAGTCGAGCGATGCTGTTTTGCTCGCTTGCCGCGTTGTTGCGCCAAAGCCACACGAAGAACCAGATAACGACCACAAACAGCAGAGTCCCGCCGATTGGCCGTTGGATCCGATCGTCCCAGATGCTGTCCCCCACATAGAAGGCCGCGACATAGATGGCAACGGCGGCGATCAATGACCACGACAAGACCCGAGCCCGCTGAATCTCATCGGCGCTCAGGTTGCGGCCATCGGTGAACATCAGGAATGCGACACCCCCCAGCGCGAGCGTGATCCAGCCAAGCGTTCCCGCATGAAGGTGGGTGACCGTCTCGTCCCTGCTGAACTCGACCCAGTCGAGCCCGTTGAGGATTCCGATGACGATCGTGATGATGAAGAGCAGCAAAGCTGCACTGAATGTGACTACGGCTACGCCCCAAAGCTGCGAACGCGTCGAAGATGGTGACATGGACTCCCTCCCAAGACTCCCTGCGGTTGAACCTACCGGACCACCTTCGCATTTGGGGCGCTGCTACCAACGACGGTGATAGGGTGCGCCGACTGTTCGGGAGGGAGATCGACGCTCATGGGGATTCGCGCGTTCCTGTTGCTGTTGGTGCTCGTCCTGGCGAGCTGTGGCGGCGGGGGGAACGACTCCCTGCTGGCCGGAGGCAAGTCGGTCTATGCAGACACCTGCTCGGTCTGCCACGGCACGGCGGGTGAGGGCGGCGTCGGGCCTTCGCTCGACGATGTCACCGCTACCTTCCCCTCATGCGACGACCAGATTGAATGGATCGCGCTTGGATCGGATGGATGGAAAACCGAACGCGGAGATACGTACGGCGCCTCCGCGAAACCGGTCAACGGCGGAATGCCGGCCCAAATCGACATTCTCGACCCGATGGAGATCGCCGCGGTGGCGGCGTTCGAACGGGCAACCTACAGCGGAGTCCCCGAGGCAGAGGCCATCGCTCAGTGTCGCCTGGACGTAGCCGAGGACGAAGTCCTGGCGGAATAGCGATTCGACTACCCCGACAGCTTTCGCATCACCCATTCCAGAGGCCCACGGGCATGCCGACGTCGCCACCATGTCGAGTAGGCGATCGCGGCCGCGGTGAACAGCAAGCTCGCTAGGAAGATGAACTCGAGTGACTGGTCCTCGAGCCGACCCATCGCTTCCAGAATCCCAAAGCCGACGATCACGTGGGCAACGTACAGCGTGAGTGCCAGCTGGCCGGTGTGCACTACCGGGGCGGTTGCTCGCTCCGGGAGTCGCTCCCCCAGCATCATCGAGCCGATGATGACCAATACCGCGGTTGCGGCGCCGGCAACTAGGTAGAGCGGCATCGGAGGCAGCATCTCGACGGAGAACAACCACCGCCAGCTTTCGTCGCTCAGCTCCGCCGGGGTTGACCCCTTGGGCCCGAGCACCACCCAGGCGGCCGATTCGACAGCCACCAGAGCCGCAAGGGACCAATAGGCAAGCTTTCTCCGCCAAGCCCGATCGCGCATGTTCGTGCGGCCGAGCCACATTCCGAACAGGTAGAAGGCGATCCAAGGCAGCACCGGGTGGAGCCCGTCGAGGAACAGGTTGCGCAGGAATCCGCCGGGCGTGGCAACCCCGTCATAGGACAGCTCGTCCAGGTTCCAGTTGGCGAAGTAGTCGAAACCCACGATGAAGAGAATCGACACCAACGCCGCACCGGCACCGACTCGGAACAGGGTGCGGTCCGAGGTGAACAGGAGCATCGAGCCGATGGCGAGGTAGACCCCGTAGAAGTGGAGGATGTCCGCGGGCCAGATCGGGTAGAAGAGCCAGCCGATCACGAACAGGAAGAGCGCCCGCCGCGCCAGCGTCACCTTTGCCCGCTGTCTATCTTCATCCCCTCCCGTTTCTCGGGCACGCCGCGAACCGAGGCTGGCACCGATCCCCGCCAACACCACAAACGTCGCAGCAGCCCGTCCCTCGAGCGATGTGGCGACAACATGCAGCCAAGCCGGTTCGGCGACACCGTTGGACATCACGACGTTGAAGTTGACGATGACCATCCCGACGATCGCAAACGCTCGAGCAATGTCGAGGCCGATGATCCTTTTCGTTTTGGTTGAGGCGGCCGTAGTCATATCCTCACCCTATGGCACTGTCTCGCAATTTGCAAGTGACTTTCATTTTGGAAGCTGCTATCATGACGGCATGGCAACTCTCCGCCAGCGCAATCGCATCAGATCCATGCGCGAGTTGCAGATGCTTGCGCTCGACTTGTTCGAGGCCGATGGATTTGACGCAGTGACGATTGATGACGTCGCTGCGGCCGGGGGCGTGTCTGCCTCGACCATCTACCGCTACTTCGGCACCAAGGAGGGCCTGGTGGTTTGGGATGAGACGGACGCCGGCCTCGAGGAAGAACTGAGCCGCCGCCTCACCGAGACAGCGCCGGTCCAGGCATTCCGCGACACATTAATTACGGCATTCGCCGACGAGAAAGCCAACACGGGATTGCTGCGTCGCGTCCGGTTTCTCTACGCAGTCCCCCAGGTCCACGCAGCGGCAATCGAACAAGACTTGAAGGACCGCGAGGAACTGGCAGTTGGCTACGCTTTGGCGGCCGGCCGCAAGAAGCCATCGCTCGAAGACGAGGTACGTGCCAGCGTGTGCATAGCCGCGCTGGATGCCGCCATCGGCCGGTGGCAACGCAAGGACAACCGCACCCCGCTGGCCACTCTCATCGAACAGGCGTTTGCGGCGTTTCTCTAGCGAGTTGGACGTCGCAGGCTTGAGCCCCAGCGGCGCGGCTGCCAACCAACCCGGAAACCGTAGAGTGACGACATGGCTGACAACTCACAACCGGTAATCGTCTTCGACCTCGGCGGCGTTCTCATCGACTGGAATCCGCGCTACGTGTATCGCCGCCTCTTTGCCGACGAGAGTGCGATGGAGACCTTCCTCAGCGAGGTGACCACCAACGAATGGAATGCCCGCCAGGACGCAGGACGCCGCTGGGAAGACGGCGTTGCCCGTCTCATCGAGCAGCATCCCGACAAGGCCGACCTGATCAGGGCTTACTGGGAGCGCTGGGAAGAAATGCTCGGCGGAGCCATCGAGGGCACGGTTGCCATCCTCGCCAGGCTCAAGGCCGCCGGGTACGAATTACACGCTCTGACCAACTGGTCCGCCCAGACCTTTCCGATTGCACGCGAGCGCTACGACTTTCTCGACTGGTTCGAGACCATCACAGTCTCGGGTGAAGAGAAGGTGATCAAGCCCGACGCCCGCATCTTCGAGATCCTGCTCGACCGCATTGGACACAAGGCCGGCGACTGTGTCTTCATCGACGACGCCGTCCGCAACGTGACGGCGGCAGCAGAACTCGGCTTTGACACCATTCGCTTCGAGAGTCCGCAGCAACTCGACGTCGACCTTGCCAAACTCGGGGTCAACACAGGCTGAAGGGGAGACCTAATGGACAAGCATTACACCGCCGTGCTCGGCAAGCAGATGGCGTACGTCGACGTCGGGTCGGGCGATCCTGTGCTGTTTCTCCACGGCAACCCGACATCTTCGTATCTGTGGCGCAACATCATTCCCCATGCGTCCGACATCGCCAGATGCATCGCCCCCGACCTCATCGGAATGGGTGACTCGGACAAGCTCGACGACAGCGGCCCCGACAGCTACCGCTTCGTCGAGCACCGCCGTTACCTCGATGCACTCCTCGATCAGTTGGACCTCGGAGCCTCGGTAACACTCGTCATCCACGACTGGGGCAGTGCCCTCGGCTTCGATTGGGCGAATCGCCACCGCGACCGGGTCAAGGGCATCGCCTACATGGAAGCGATCGTCCAACCGATGACCTGGGACGCCTGGCCGGAGATGGCGCGCAACATCTTCCAGGCGATGCGATCGCCCGCAGGCGAGGAGATCGTTCTGGGGAAAAACACTTTCGTCGAACGCATCCTTCCGGCGTCGATCATCCGCGACCTGACTGACGAGGAAATGGATGCGTACCGGGCGCCATACCTGGCCGCCGGGGAAAGCCGCCGGCCCACCCTCACCTGGCCCCGGCAGATCCCGATCGAAGGGGAACCGGAAGACGTTGCCCAAGTCGTCTCCGACTACAGCGGCTGGCTGACCCAATCCACTATCCCGAAGCTATTCGTCAACGCCGACCCCGGAACCATCCTCACCGGACCGCAACGGGAGTTCTGCCGAACGTGGCCCAACCAGACCGAGGTCACCGTGCCCGGTATCCACTTCATCCAGGAGGACTCGGCCGACGAGATCGGCACCGCTCTTCGGGAGTGGTACCAGGATCTATAGCGGGTGATCCGATTCCGGGAACCCGGCCACCTGCTGCCGGCGTCACATGACGAGAGAGAAGAAGGAACACCCGTGAAGAAGCTATTGCTATTGGTTGCATCGTTCGCTTTCGTCGTCGCTGCGTGCGGCGGCGGCGATGACACAACGTCAGAACTGCCCATCGCCGACAACGGCGACAATCCGGCGACTGCCGGCGCTTGCCTCGAGGGCGAGCCGGATTGTGTGGACACGATCGTCGGCGAGCCCACCGACCTGCCACAGGCCGATGGTGGCGACGAGCCAACCGCGCCGGCAGCGATTCCCGTCGGTGACGCGGCTACAGCGTCAGGCCAGGTTGCAGTCGCCGGTTTCGTAGTTGCCGTCGGCGATGAGGTCAAGCTGTGTGAAGCGCTAGCCGAGTCGTTCCCTCCGCAGTGCGGCGGAGCCAGCATCCCGGTGACAAGTCTCGACCAGGTCGATCCTGACGATCTGCAGAGCGAAGGCAACGTGCGCTGGACGGACTACCACGTCACACTCTTCGGCGAGATGGTCGACGGCACGCTGGTGGCCACTCCGATCGAGTGATTACTCGATCAGCAGAATGTGAACGTGCCGGGGACCGTGCACTCCAAGCGTGAGTGCGGACTCGATGTCACTGGTCCTGCTGGGCCCGGTAACAACGACGACGTTCGATGTGCTCTCGAGGTCCACGACCTCGAGAGCATCCGCGAGCGAATGGACGATCCGCCCCACCGGCAGCAGGACGATGTGCGTATCGACCAGCAGCGATGCCGACCGGGGGCGCCCATTGCCGTGGGCGAGTACCACCGACCCGGATGCAGCGATTGCGGTGTCAGCGGCTGTGATCCCCAGCGGGACGACGCCGATCCGAGCGTGGTCCGCGCGGCGTTGCTCGGGATCCGTCGCGACCGTTGCGTCGACGCGTTGGTAGCTGGCTTGCTGCAGCCGATCGGCCAGGCCGGGCAGGACATCGTCAAGGCCGTCCCAAGCGAGGTAGCGGAACTCCTTCGCAGCTTCGAAGATCCTGCTGATCGCCTCCAGAGCAGTGTTCGAATTGACCCGAGAGACCTCGGCATCGACTGCCCGGGCTTCCTCTACAAACCTCGCGACAGCGTCTCCGAAGCGCACCTGGGGAACCGCTGCCGATGCAGCCGGTGCGGGCAACGCGTCACCGCGTAGCGCCGCCTGCACCCTGCCGAGGAACACGTCACGCTCCACGCTTCCTCCACCAGTCGTTGAAGGTTTGAGTGGCCGGTGCGGGGACCTCGCGTCGTCTGGTCCATGCCGGCAGCAGGAAGGGAAGGCGTCGCAGCCACCCATCTTGGCTCCACAGCCGGCCAAAGAGCGCTACAGCACGGGTCGCCAATCGGAACAACCGGGGCCGCGTGGCAAGCCGGGAATACGCGGCAAGACCGGTGCGGATCGACCGGGAGGCATGGCCGACGGTTTGTTCCCTCAGGTCTACGAGGAGCCTTGGTATGTCGATGCGGACGGGGCACGCATCCTGACATGCGCCACACAGCGACGATGCGGCCGGAAGGTCATGCCATTCCTCCAGCCCGAACAGCGACGGAGTCACCACCTTGCCGATGGGTCCGGGATACACCGATCCGTAGGCATGCCCACCGACATGCCGATACACCGGACAGGCATCGAGACAGGCTCCACAGCGGATGCACAGGAGTATCTCCGCAACACTCGACCCCAGGGTTGCGCTGCGCCCGTTGTCGACGATGACAACGTGCAGCTGATCAGGGCCGTCTGGCTCATGGGCGCGCCGTGGCCCGGAGACGATGTTCGAGTAAACCGACAGCTTCTGGCCTGTCGCCGATCGAGCCAGAACCTCGAGCAACACGGCCAGATCGGCCCGGGTCGGGACAATCCTCTCCATACCCATGACCGCCACATGAACACGGGGGGCCGTCGTACTCAGCCGCCCGTTGCCCTCATTGGTGACCAGCGCGATGGCACCATCCTCGGCGACGGCGAAGTTGACGCCGCTGATGCCCATGTCGGCGTTGAGGAACCGTTCCCGCAGGTGCTTGCGGGCTATGTCATTGAGTTCGGCCGGATCGTCGGTGTACTCGACACCGAGTTCGGCAGCGAAGAGCTCGGCGACGTCGTAGCGATTCTTGTGCAGGACCGGCGAGATGATGTGGGACGGAGTCTCGCCCGCAAGCTGGACGATGAACTCCCCGAGATCCGTCTCGACCACCTCCACTCCGGCGTGCTCGAGAGCGGTGTTGAGTCGAATCTCCTCGGTGACCATTGATTTCACCTTGACGACCCGACGCACGTTCTCGGCATTCGCCAACTCGGTGATGTACTCGTTGGCTTCCGCGGCGTCTGCCGCGAAGAAGACAACTCCACCCCGCTCCGTGGTCACATCGACGAACTGGCCGAGGTAGGCATCGAGGTTCCGCAGGGCCTCGGATCGGATGTCGCGTGCCCGGTCGCGCGTCGCCTCCATCTCGGGAAAGGCGGCCGCGGCGGCCAGCCTCCTCTGGTAGCGGCTGCGAGTGGCCGTTTCGATTGCCACCGGAACCCCAGCGGTGAACGCCTCTTGGATCCGGCCCCGGAAGGTGAGTTGTGAGGTCATTCGCTCTCTCCGGCCAGCACTTCTGCAACGTGTTTTGTCCGGATGGCGCCGGCCCGCCGTCGCAGCCCTCCCCCGATGTGCATGAGACAGCTGACATCGACGCCGACAACAACATCGGCGCCACTTGCCTCGATATTGGCGATCTTGGTGTCCATCATCGCCGTCGACAGCTCGGGCATCTTCAGCGCGAAGAGACCACCGAAGCCGCAGCATTCGTCTTCTCCGGGCAGATCGACTCGGGTCACTCCCGCTTCGTCGAGCAGGCTCTTGGGTTGCTCGAGGATCTGCAGCCAGCGGAGCCCGTGACACGACGCGTGGTACGTGACGCGCTCGTCACACTCGACCGGCGCAGCCTTGTGGCCCACTTCGACCAGGAACTGCGTCAGCTCCCGGGTGCGGTTGGCCACCCGCCGGGCCGCGGCGACGTAGGAGTCGTCGTCCTTGACCAGATCGGGGATGTGGTGGGTCAGCATCGCCGCACAGGACCCTGAGGGCACCACGATCGGCCCCTCGGTCTCATCGAGTACATCGACCGTCTGGCGAGCCATGGCGGCGGCTTCCTTCGCGAACCCTCCGTTGTAGGCGGGTTGACCGCAGCACGTCTGATCGAGCGGGAACTCGGCCCGAAAGCCGGCCTGCTCCACCAGCCGCACCGTAGCTTTCCCGACGTCCGGATAGAGGCTGTTGACCAGACAGGTGACGAACAGCTGCACGGGTTCCGTCATGCCGTCACCCTAACGCTCGGCCCGGGCGGAGAAGGAACAGCGTTGACAGCTCGGGCAGCACTCGAGCCGGTTCGGGCGTCTCGCTGACCTGGTCAATGTGACTGACGCCAGATAGGGTCAAGTCCAATGGTCAACGCCGGCCCGACCCGCGACCCGGTAGCACCGGGCATCCGTATAGAAGGGGAGGACGACGGTTACAGACGCGCCCGCCTCCCGAGTGATCTATTGCGACTCGTCGTGGCACTGGTTGCAGGAGTGCTTGGCTTCCTGTTGGCCAGCGTTCTCGACAACATCAGCGTCGGCATCACCATAGAAGTCGTCGATGCCTTCGACGGATTGCCCAGCGCCATGGTGGTGACCACCATCCTCGCCATCCAGCTGGTCGCGTGGATCCTGCCGCTATTGGTCATCGGGCTCCTGCTGTTCTGGAGACGATATCGGCGGCTGGCCTTGGTGCTGCTGGCAGTGGTCGCAGCTGTTGTCATCGCCTGGGCTATCCAAAGCGAACTCACGGCGCGGTTCACCCCTCCTCAACTCGCCGTTGAGCCGCCTTCGTGGGTGTGCGACAACGTGGCAGCTTCAACCGACCAGGGAATACGTGCCGATGACCCAGGTGCCGTAGGCGAGCTGGTTGCGGACCCGGATGAAGCTCTTCGACAGGTCTTCGGTTCTCACGCCTGCGTCCCGGGCGACGGCTTTCCTTCGATCGTCTATCTAGCCGGGTTGGCGGCCGCTTTCTCCACGTTGACTCCTTGGCTCAATCGGCGGTGGCGACGCGCTGGATGGATGGTGCTGTTCGTCTTCCTGGTCGTGCGCCTCATCGATGGACTCTTGGTTCCAGTGGATGCGTTGCTCATCCTGGCGCTGGGATATGCAATAGGTGCGGGGGTACTTCTCGCATTCGGATCTCCGGACCGGAGGCCGAGGGGACACGACGTGGGCAAGGCACTTGTAGATCACGGCTTCGACGTAGTCTCCGTAGCCCCAGCCGGCACCTCGGCAACCAGCACAAAGCTGTATTCGATTCGGACCGCCGATGACCGACGCATTTTCGTCAAGGTACGGAGCCTCGAGGAACGGGCAGCCGAGATCCTCTATCGCCTCTACCGCATGGCCCGCCTCAAAGGGTTCGGCGACGAGCGGCCGTTCGCCTCGCTACGGCGCGAGGTAGAGCATGAGGCCGGCATGTCCCTAGCGGCGTCGGCCGCCGGCGTAGCGACACCACAGATGCTGCGAGTTGCCGACGTAACCGCAGGTGCGATGCTGATCGCCTACGACGAGATCGACGGCTCCACCCTCGATGAGATCGACCCGGAGCTCATCACAGACGAGGTGCTGCGGGCAACCTGGGAGCAGGTGGCAGCGCTGCACTCGGGACGGATGACGCACCGCCACCTCAGCCCGTCCAACATACTGCTCACCTCCGATGGCCAACCGTGGCTGATCGACTTCGGGTTCGCTGAGATATCAGCCTCAGATGGTGACCTGAACGGTGACGTGGCCCAGCTGATGGCGACCCTGACGCTGGTGGTCGGTCCGCACAGAACCGTCGCATCTGCGGTCGACCAACTGGGACCGGACGCAGTCGCCGCGGCGGCACCTCGTCTCCAGCCAACGGCTCTCAGCACAACGACGCGCAACGCACTCAAAAAGCGAAAGGGCCTGCTCGATGAACTTCGCATCGAGGTTCAAGAAGCGACCGGACTCGAGGAGTTCGAGCTAGAGAAGCTGGAGCGGGTGAACTCGCGAACCGTCTTCATGCTCCTCATGCTGGGGCTTGCGTTCTACGTCCTCATTCCGCAGCTGGCGGAGGTGGATTTCGGCGAGGTTGTCGGCGCCGACTGGCAGTGGTTCCCCGTCGTCCTCTTCTTCTCGTTGATGACCTATGTGGGAGCCGCCGTCGCCCTGATGGGCGCAATGCCCGAGCGGCTTCGATTCTTCCCCACGATCCTGGCCCAGATTGCGGCGTCGTTCTTCAATCGCATCGCTCCGGCCAAGGTGGGTGGCATCGCTGCCAACATCCGCTACCTGCAGAAGAGCGGTCTCGACCCGGCGGTAGCCATCGCCGGGGTCGGGCTCAACAACGTAGCCGGGGTGATCGTCCACGTGTTGCTTCTGACGATCTTTGTCACAACGGCGGGCAGGTCGGCTACCGACGTGATCTCGCTGCCGTCCGCCGAGACCCTGTTGCTTGTGCTGGTGATCGTTCTAACAGCCGCCGGGGTCGTCATGCTGTTGCCGTGGGGGCGCAAGTTGTGGCTACGTCGGATCTGGCCCATCGTGCGGAAGTCCGTCAACGGTGTCACCTCGGTTGCAGTCAATCCACTCAAGATGCTGGCCCTGTTTGGCGGGTCGTTCGTTATCACCATGTCCTATGTCTTCGCCCTGTGGTACAGCATCGCCGCCTTCGGCGGCGGCCTCGGGTTCGTTGCAGTCACCGCGGTGTATCTCGCCGGCTCAGCCCTCGCCCAGGTAGCGCCGACGCCAGGCGGAATAGGAGCGGCGGAAGCAGCGCTCATCGCCGGCCTGACTGCGTTCGGACTCGACGCGGGAACGGCAGTCCCCGCGGTGTTCCTGTTCAGGATCGGCACGTTCTGGGTCCCGATCCTTCCCGGCTATCTCGCCTACAAGCGGCTCGAACGCCTTGGCGCCCTCTAACAACTTTGCTGCGACCCGTCGGCTTTGTCGCTCTAGTCCCTGGCACCCCGATCCTGGAAAGCCTGCTCCCGTGAGTGGGGCTCGTACTCGTACTCGCCCCGCGTCACCAGGTCGATCATCTCCTCACGCTCCGCACCCTTGCGGGAGGGCGTGATCAGCAGCAGCAGGCTGGGCAGCACCAACAACGAAACCAACAACGAGAAGGCGATCATCACAGCGGTGAGAACGCCGAACGTCACGAACAACGGCATTGGCGCTGTGGCCATCACCAGGAAACCCGTCATCGAGGTGGCCGCCGAGATGGCCAGGGCACCGCCGGTTCCCTCACCAGCGCGCCGCAACGCAGGAAAACGACTGGGCTCATGCTCGAACTCCTCGATGAACCGCACCGTGAAGTGGGTGGCGTAGTCGACACCGACACCAATGGCGATCGCGGCAATCATCGCTGTGATGAGGTTGATCTTGTAGCCAACCAGATACATGAAGCCGTATATCCAGGCAACGACGAGCAGGATCGGAACCATTGAGATGACCGCATAGCGACCCGACCGTTTCAAGATCGACGCCATCCTGCGCCCGAAACTGCGGAACACGAAGAACAGCGTGACGAAGACAAGCAGGGACGTGATGAGAATGGCCACCGGCAAGGAGGTCAGCATCGATCTCACGAAGGAATCAAGCGAATCCTGGCCGGTGATCGCACCACCCGAGACGGCAACTGAGATGCCCGCCGTGGACAATTGCGGCCTGATCCCGTCGGCCGCATCCTCCAGCACGCCCTTGGCCTCCAGGATGATCTGGTCATCGGTGAAGGTGGCAATGCTGGCGGCTACCGTCGTCGCTTGTGATCCATCGGCCACATACAGGAACCGCTCCGTCTGGTCGGGCCGGAACACCGTTATGCCGTCGTTGTTGACGACGTCATTGCCCTTGGCATACCCGTAGATGGCGCCTACCTGTTCCGGAGTGTCGGCCAGTCCATCTCCGTTCGAATCCGTGATCTCCACCCCGGTTGCTGCCAGGACGTTGGCCCGCATCGGCTCCGACGTTGTCGCCAGGCGGACAACAGTCGCTGCGTTTGCCCCAAACTCGATCTCGTCGTTGAAGTTGCGGACGAACTTGGCATCCGAGGCGCCAATCTCAGCCTGGGCCGTTTCAAGCGCTATGAGCGTCTCCGGAGAAGTCAGATCACCTTCAACGAAGATGTAGTCGAACTCGCCGCCGCCGCTGCCGTAGTACTCCTCGAGTTTGTCGAGGCTGACCACGAAGTCGGTCTTGGATGAGAAGAAATCCTTTATCTCGAATCCGCTCTCAACCCGCGATGCTCCGATGATTCCGAGGATCGCCAGGATGGCAACCGCCGGCAGCGTGAAGACCCTCCAGCGGGCCAAGAAGTGCACGATCGTGCCGGCCGCCCTGAATCCGTGACCGGCGCCTTTCACCTCGTCGGTCAACGGCCGGTCCGCCTCTGCGGCGCGCCGGTTGCGACGTCGAGTGAGACGGAACGGCAGGTAAAGGAGTAACCCGAGGAAGACCAGGTACATGACCCATCCGACCGCGGGGAAGACGATCGCCATCACGACAGCCATCGCAGCAACGAACGCCGCTACGACGAATCCGAGCTTCTGACCTGCGACACGCATGTGGCTGAGATCGGCCGGCCGGGCCCCGAGTTTCTCTTCGATCGAAAGCAGCAGCTTCGGAGCCACCCATCCCAGCACCATGTATGCGATCAACAAGCCGATCGCGGACGCAATCCCGAACTCGATGATGCCCTGGACTCCCGAGACGATGTTCGATAGGAAAGCCGCAGCCGAAGACAGCGCGGCCAATAGCAGGGCAGCGTGCACCGCAGTCATGCCCAGCGGGTAAGCGCGCTCACGCGGCTCCCCCAGCACCTGCGCCTCACGAGCCCGGCCGCTCCCATGAATGAAGAAGTCCACACCAAAGCTGATCAAGGCTATGGGAACAATCATGATCAGCAGCGGGGACCCCGTCTTTAGCCCGATCAAAGCGTTGATGCCGTTGTAGGCCATCATCGTGACGCCAAGCCCAGCCGCGACCAGCATCGCCGCCCAGTAGGAGCGAAGCAGCGCACCGACGAAGATCAGGATGAACGCAACGGCGTAGAAGATGAACGGACCGGCGGCAGCATTCTGTTCCTCGGCGACCAACCCGAAGTCGATGGCGACACCGGTCACCGTGACATTGTTTCCGGAGCGGAGCGTGGTTTGCACATCCCGCAACCAGCGCTCGGCATCCAGGTTGGTGTCATCGCCGAATGACTCCTGCATCTGCTCGGGGTCGAAGGTCTCGATGTTGTAGAGCAACTGAGCAAAGAAGGCAGGTGATTCCCACACCACGATCGTCTTGTCACCAATCGTTGTTGGGGTGCTGGTTGTCGAAGTCCCCGACAACAGGAACCGCAGCGAGCTCGTCGGCGCGCCGTCGGCAAGCAGCGCATCCAGCGCCTGCTTGACCTCGCCGTCGGTGGCGGCTTCGAGACCACCCGGGAGCGCCTCATCGACTGCGTTGGCGATGGAGAAGATCCGGTCAACTGTGAAACCCAACTCGCGATCGAACGAGGAAGTCAGGTGCTTCTGCGATTCGGTATCCGCCAGAACCGCATCCTGGTTCTGCTTCAGTTCCAGGAGGGAGTCGCGGGTGAGTACGTCACCACCACTGGGATTCTCGACGATGAAGGAGACACCGCGAATCGGCGAACTGGTCGAGAAGACATCCTGCGCACGGTCTCGCGTGTCATAGATTTCGCCCTTCGGATCGAACGAAGGCTCGCCTTCGTCGGCCACGACGGGGAACAGCGCGGCCAGCGCAACTGCGATCACGACTAGGGCAGCGGCGAGAGGCCACGCTCTCCGGTTGATCCACTCGTAGATACGCATCCCCTGCGATGGGCTCGGGTCGTTCATCACGGTCCTCCAGACTCTGGCGAGAACGCGGGTCGAACACCAGCGCGCCTTCCCTCACGAAGCCAAAGTGGTTCCGGCATGGAGCGGAGCAGCCGGAGTTGTCTCCTCCAAGCTATCGCGCCGAGGTCCGGCCCGGCTGGGTAGAGGCGTTCGGCCCAACTACGCCACCAGCGTGCCGTTTGCCCATCCCAGGCGAGGGTGCAGAGGATCAGCGCTCAGCGTTGGCTGCAATGGCGGCCGACATGTATTCCGCCAGACCCTCACCAGACTTGTCGATGTTCTCCTTGAAGCGCACATCGGCCAGATACATCTGGCCCAGGCCGGCGTGTATCTCCTTGCTGCAGTCGTAGAACCACTTTGTGATGTGGGCACGGTGCGCTTCGGCGACGTCCATCGCGGCGTCTTCGCCCGGTGCCACATCACCGGCCATCAAACCCAAGAAGCGTTGGTAGATGCCGTCGGCCTCGGTCTTGATTGCCTCCCAATCCTGCTTCCGGTACCCGGCGGTGCGCTGTGCCGACTGCTGGAAGGCCTCCGAGTGACCCCACCTTTCCTTGGCCTCTTCCTCGTACTCCGCGGGGTCGAAGTCGCCAAATACCCCGAGTGCTTCTTCGTTTGACATGGGTGTTCCTTTTCTCTCGGCCAGAAGAGCCCGATCGACCGCGTCGATGAGGGTCAGCAGATGGTCGGCTCTTTCTTCGAGCAATGTTCGCTGCCGGTCGAGCGCCTCCGCCCTGCTGTAGGTTGGACGCTCCACGATGGTCTTGATCTCATCGAGCCCGAACCCGAGCTCCTTGAAGAACAGAACCTCTTGGAGTCGCTCTATCTCCTGTCTTCCGTAGCTGCGGTAACCAGCTGCGGTGCGTCCGCCCGGTATCACCAGGCCAATCTCGTCGTAGTGGTGCAGGGTGCGCACCGTTACTCCTGAAAGACGGGCAACCGCCCCTACTGTCAACGTTTCCATGGAAGCGAGCTTAGACCCTCACGTAACGTTAGGGTCAAGGCGTTTCCCCTTGCGTTCTTGCGTACATGGACGGCCTTATGGGCAGCGGATATCCGCAAGAACGGGAAGGCAGAGGGACCGGATGGCCCTAGCGGACAGCAGGAAGATCTGCGCAGAGTGTCGGTTCCGGTAACTGAGGAGACATGCTCGAGTTTGGGGAACTCACCAAGCGGTACGGTGAAGTCGTCGCGCTCGACCGGCTCAGCTTCCAGGTCCACCCCGGCAGGATTCTGGGGTTCCTCGGTCCAAACGGGGCCGGCAAGACCACCGCGATGCGCTGCGTGTTCGGGCTGGTCGCCCCCGACAGCGGACGGGTGACGTGGAACGGTGCGGGTATCGACCGAGAGACCCAGCTTCGCTTCGGCTACATGCCCGAGGAACGAGGTCTGTACCCCAAGATGCGGGTCGGCGAACAGATCGCCTATTTCGCCCGGCTCTCCGGGATGGATGGCGGTGAGGCCACGAGTGCCACCGATCATTGGCTCGCCCGCTTCGACCTCAGCGCACGCGGCGACTCCAAGCTCGAAGAACTGTCGCACGGCAATCAGCAACGAGTCCAGCTCGCATGCGCGCTGGTGCACCGTCCGGAAGTCGCAGTCCTGGACGAACCGTTTGCCGGTCTCGATCCCATCGGGATGGAGACGATGGCGCAGGTTCTGCGCGCCCTGGCGGTAGCCGGCATGACGATCGTGTTCTCCAGCCACCAACTCGACTTGGTCGCCGACGTGTGCCAGGACGTGGTGATCATCGACAACGGCCACGTCGTACTCTCCGGCGAAGTCAACGAGCTCCGCAGGCTCTCCCCCGTCCGGTTCTTGGAGGTGGAAGTCAACGGCCGGCCGTGGACAAAGCATGTCGAAGGGGTCACTTCGTCGGACGACAACGGCCGTCACCGCTATGTGCTGAGCCGCACCGCACCGATCGAGCAGATCCTCGAGCAAGCCCGACGCGATGGTGAGTTGACCCGGTTTGCGTTCGAGCCTCCAAACCTGACCGACCTCTTCCGCGAGGCGGTGGGTCGATGACCTATCGCAGACAGGTCTTTGAGCTGGCCAAACGAGACTTCGTCCAGCGCGCCAAGAGCAAGGCGTTCCTGATGAGCATGGTGTTGATCATCGGGGTCGTGCTGATGATCGGACCGCTACTTGCTTTTGCTGATCGAGACCCGGGCCCGACCTACGTCGGTCTGGTCGGGGACCTGCCAACAGGATCGGTCGAAGCGATCCGCCTGCAAGCCGACTTCCTGGATTATCCGATCGAGTTGCGGACGTATCCCGACCTTGCGGCCGTCGAGCAAGCCATCGTTGAGGGCGAAATCAGCGCGGCGATCAACGGACTCGATGAAGTGATCTTTCGCGACGAGGTCTCGCTTCGCCTCGAAGCGGTCCTGACCGGCGGCGTGGCCAACGCGCAACGCCAGACTCTGGCTGCCGACCTGGGGCTCACGCTGGATGAGGTCGACGTCCTGTTGTTCCCGGTTGCCTTCGATCAACGGACACTGGAACCGGCTGAGACCGACGAAGACAATGCCCGCCAGGCCGCCGCCATCGCCGGGCTGATGCTGCTCTACATCTCCATCCTCATCTTTGGGCAGTTCGTAATGATGGGTGTGATGGAAGAGAAGCAGACCCGGGTCGTCGAAGTCGTGCTCTCCCGGGTCAAGCCCACTCAGATCCTGATCGGCAAGGTGATCGGCATCGGATTGCTCGGCCTGATCCAGATCGTCGCACTCGGCGGAGCGGCCCTGCTCACCCTTTCGGTCGTTGACATCGCCGACATCGACCTGACGAACCTCGGAATCGAGGTCCTCGGATTGCTCGTCCTGTGGTACCTGCTCGGCTACGCCTTCTACAGCGTCATGTACGGTGCTCTCGGGGCAACGATCTCCCGCCAGGAGGACATGCAGGGAGTCGCCATGCTGCCGGTCCTCCTCATCCTGCCGGGCTTCTTCATCGCCCAGCTCGCCATCGCCTCACCTGAAGGGTGGCTAGCTCGAGTCACGTCGCTCGTCCCTGTGTGGTCGCCGATGGTGATGGCGGTGCGCTCGGTAGTCTCCGACGTCGCCACTTGGGAGGTAGCGGCGTCGATCCTGCTGCTGTTGCTCACCACCTACGGGCTGGTGGCGCTCGGGGGTCGTATCTACCGTGGTGCCATCCTGCAAACCGCGACCAAGACCAAGCTGCGAGCCGCCTGGCGTAGCGCCTCCGGCTGAACCGTCAACCGGTGTTGCGCAGACCGGCAGCCAGCCCGTTTACCGTCAGCAGCAGAGCGCGCCGCAACGTCGGATCCCCTTCCTCACCAGAGCGAGCCCGCTGGAGCAACGCAACCTGGAGATAGCTGATCGGATCCAGGTAGACGTCGCGGATGCTCAGCGTACGGCGCAGGCCAGGGTTGCGGCCGAGCAGGTCCGACTCGCCCGTGATGCGCAGGACCTCCCCAACGGCCTTCTCGTACTCGGTGCGAATCGTCTCGAAGATGTGCTTGCCCTCCGGTGCAACCAGAGAGTCGACGTAATGCTCGGCGACGGTGAGATCGGTCTTCGAGAGCGTCATTTCGACGTTCGATACAAACGCCCGAAAGAAGGGCCATTCCTGGTACATGAGACCGATCTCATCAGCCGCACCGGCGGCTTGGGCAGCAGCCAGCCCGGAACCTACGCCGAACCAACCGGGAACCACCTGGCGTGACTGGGTCCACCCGAACACCCACGGGATGGCCCGCAGTCCGCCCAAGCCAACGTTGTCGTCTCCGCCACCGGGACGACGGGCGGGGCGGGAGCCGATGTTCATTGCGGCCAGTTCCTCGACCGGGGTTGAACTGCGGAAGTAATCGACGAGCCCGGGGGTCTCTATGAGCGACCGGTACTTCTTGTACGCGGCGCCGCTGATGACACCCATGACCTCGTCCCAACGCGTCAGCACGGCAGCGGGCTGCCGAGAGCTGCGGTGCAAGAGAGATGCCTCGAGCGTCGCCGCCAGCTGCACCTCCAGGTTGGTGGTAGCCAGGCTGGGCAACCCGTATTTGTCGGCGATGACCTCGCCCTGCTCCGTGATCTTGATGCGCCCGTCGATGGTTCCCCAGGGCTGGGCCATGATGGCCTCACCGGTGGGGCCGCCACCCCGGCCGACCGTCCCGCCGCGACCGTGGAATAGTCGTAACTCGACCCCATGGCGCAATGCGGTGTCACGTAGGGAACGGGAAGCGCGGTACAGCTCCCATTGCGACGTAGCCAGACCGCCGTGCTTGCTCGAGTCGGAGTAGCCCAGCATCACTTCCTGGATATCCCCGCGGAGGGTGACGACCTGCCGGTACGGCTCGCATGACAGCATCTCGTCGAGGAGCACACCGGCGTTGCGTACTTCATCGATGGTCTCGAACAGCGGGACGAACCCGATGTGAGCTACTCCCGAGTAGAGGTCGATCAACCCGGCTTCCCTCGCCAGGACGACCGCTGCGAGCACATCCTCTGCCCCCCGGGTTTCCGAGATTATGTAGCTCTCGATGACCGCCGGGCCGAACCGCTCGTGAGCTTCCCGTATGCCCCGAAACGTTGCCAGCGTGTTCGCAGAGTCCGCCTGGAGGACCGATGCTGCGGGGGCCAGCGGTCGACGCCCCGCTAACTCCAACCGGAGTCGATCGAGCCTCTCGCCCTGGTCGAGGTCTGCATAGCTCTCCCCGAGCCGGGAATACAGGTCCGCCAGAGAGCCATGGTGTTTGGTCGCATGCTCCCTGACGTCCATTGTTGCCAGGTGGAAACCAAACGCAGCAACCCGGCGCATCAATCGACGCAGCATGCCGTCGGCAATGAGACTCCCGCGAGCAGATTGAAGCGACCGATACATCACTGCGAGCTCGGCGAGTAGATCGCCCGCATCTGCGTACTCCAACCCTGGTTGATGGGAAGACCCGTCGGCGATCCGTAGGCGCGTGTTGAGCAAGCGTTGATGGATGAATGCACACTTCTGGCGATAGGCCTCTCCGGCAGAGAGCCGGCTGAAGCGTTGGTGAACTTGGGGCAACGCAACCGCATCCGCTTCGAGTGAGGCCGCCAGCTCGTCACTGATCGGCACGAGGCGCTCCGAAGGGCTCAGCTCGATCGAGAGCTCTTCGACGGCTCCGATCAGTTCCCGCAACGCGTGTTCGTGTTGTACCTCCAAGACCTGCAACGTGGTTTCTGCAGTGACATTTGGGTTGCCATCGCGATCCCCGCCGACCCAGGTTCCGAAGTGGAGTGGTCGAGCGTCCGGCTCGAGTCGGGCACCGAGCCGGCCCAACTGATGGTCGAGCTCATCGAGCAGGTCCGGGGCGACTTCCCGGAAGATCTCGTCGAAGTAGTCGACGACCGTTCGAGCCTCATCGATCGGTGTCGGCTTCTTGACGCGCAGCTCATCCGTTTGCCAGATCAGATCTACAAGTTCGGCTATGTGGCGTTCGGAACGCGCCCGGGCGTCGTCGCCAAGACGCGGATCGGCACGCATTTCGAGCAGTTCGGCGAGCCGAACGATCTTGGTACGAATGGAGCGCCGGGCCGCCTCGGTGGGATGTGCGGTGAACACCGGCCTCACGTCGAGCCGTTCCACGACTTCCTGTACTAGGCCGTCGGCGACTCCTTCAGCTTCGATGCGCCCGATCGCCCCACTCAAGATTCCTCGATCGTGTCGCCGTGGCGACTCTGGCTGAGACCCTTCGCCGGACGGTGTCGGTACTCGATGGGTCTGCTCGGCAACGTTGGCCAGGTAGAAGTAGGTCGTGAATGCCCGAACCAGCGAGATGATCGTCGGCAAATCAAGTCCGGCGAGTAGCTCCAGCAGTTCGCGACGCGCTGCAGCTGAATCCGCGGTCTCGTCGTCCGCCCGCACTTGCTTCACCAGAGAACGAACGGACTCGACAAGTTCGAGGAGGTGGGGACCCTCTTGACGTACCAGGGTCTCCCCCAGGAGGTTGCCGAGAAGACGGATTTCCGTTCGCAGCAAGGAACTCGGCTCGGGTTGCACGCTCATGGCAAGCGAGCGTAGCGGGTCAGTTAGCTTGCGGTGTCAGTTGGAAAATGCGACCGACTGGACACGCCCCCAGCGGCGGGCGATCTTGGCGTAGAACGTTCCCGCCTCCTCGAAGTTTCCCAGCTCCAATGCCAACAGGCTGGAGGCGGCGTCGGCAGCGGAGTCATCCAGCACGAGGTCACCCTCAGAGAACAGCTCGGCAACCCTTGCATAATCGAGTTCCAGCATGGCGTCGGGAGGAAACCGACGTAGCCAAGACTCGAGCCCCTCGACTTGCCCAACAATGCTCGGATCGAATCCGGCGCCGGCAACGATTTGAGTAGCCCGCGCGACACGCTCTTGGGCGTCGCCCATGAGAGTCCGGTAGCGGACACTGATCCCGGCAGCTGCCTCGTAGAGCTCCTTGTCTTCATGGAGAAACGCGGCGAACCAACGGATCGGGACATGCCACGGCGACGTGAGGATGTGCGACCTCGCTGCGGGTGATTCGCTGCGGAGACGGGAAAGCTCGTCGTTGGCGGTGACCAGTTCGGTTTGTGGGATCAGCCCCGCATCGGGGAAAGCGCTGTTGAAGGCGAGCACGCCTTCGAGCATGCGGAGCCGTGGGTAGCGGGGACACACGTAAGTCGCGTCCTGCCACACGACGGAAAACGCATCATCGCCTGTCGGTTCGGTCCACAGGAAGTAGTCGTTGCCCCACACGGGCGTAGGGGCCCGCTCGGTCCGAACCGTTGCATCGGTCGCGACATGCTCGGCGTACTCGGTGACGCCTTCGTATCGCAGATATGACCTCAGGTATGCAGAGAGGATCATCCGCTGATCCTAACGGTCGAGCACATTTGGGCAACGGGTGCAGCCAATCTCCCCCTCCCGCGGGCAGCCGGACCACTAGAATCCGTGACGTCCCGGTGGTCCAGCGTGTTAGTGCGCGCGGTTCGAAAGGAGCATCAGTTGGGAGTATTCGAGGCCATTGGCTCCGACACCCACGAAGAGGTCCTGTACGGCCATGACTCGGTGTCGGGGTTGAGGACCATCATCGCCATCCACTCGACCGCACTTGGTCCCGCCCTCGGCGGGACTCGCTTTTTTCCTTATGAATCGGAGGAAACGGCGTTGCGCGACGCGCTCCGGCTGGCAAAGGGCATGTCATACAAATCGGCAGCTGCCGGTCTCGACCTCGGAGGCGGGAAAGCGGTAATCATCGGCGACCCGCAGACCATAAAGACCGAAAGACTGCTGCGGGCATATGGGCGGATAATCGACTCGCTGGGGGGCAGGTACATCACCGCCGAGGACGTTGGGGCAACGACCGCCGACATGATCACTATCTCCAAGGAGACCCAGTGGGTAACCGGCCTGCCCGACGCCTACGGAGGGTCGGGGGACCCATCCCCTGCCACAGCTCGCGGCGTTCTCGGAGCCATGCGGGGCGTGGCCGAACGGCTGTGGGGCTCCGACGATTTGTCCGACCGCACAATCGCGGTCCAGGGTGTCGGCAAGGTGGGATCGAGCCTGGTTGAGCGACTCACCAAGGCCGGTGCCAAGACGGTCGTCTGTGACGTGAACGAGGCGGCCCTGCAAGCGGTTTCCTCCGAATATGGATCGATAATCGTCGGCATCGATGAGATCTTCGATGTCGAATGCGACATCTTCGCTCCATGCGCAATGGGCGGCGCGATCAACGACCACACCGTGGAACGGCTGCGCTGCGCGGCGGTCACCGGCGCCGCCAACAACCAGCTCGAAACCCCGGACCAAGGCGACCGACTTGCATCGCGGGGGATCCTCTACGCACCAGACTTCATCGTCAACGCGGGCGGCATCATCAACATTGCAGACGAAATGCACGGCTACGACTGGCGTCGGGCGGCCACGGCGGTCGACCAGATTCGCGAAAACCTGCGTAAGGTCTTCGACAAGGCGGACCAACAAAGCATCCACCCCTACGTTGCAGCAATCGAAGTCGCCAAGGAGCGGATCGCCGGTATCGGCAGCATCAATCTGCGACGACGGGGCCATAGGCCGTAGGAGGGAGCGACATGCTGGGGTTGGACAACGCACGCGATCACAGTGCTCTCGGTTTGTCCGACGACCAGATCCTCGACATGTATCGCATGATGCTGTTGGCGCGCAAGCTCGACGAGAGAGTATGGGCGCTGAACCGCCAGGGTCGTGTCCCCTTTGTAGTGTCCGTTGCGGGGCACGAAGGCACCCAAGTGGGCGCGGCCTTCGCCCTCGATACGGAAACCGACTGGTCGCTGCCGTATTACCGCGATGTTGCCTTCAACCTCGCCATGGGCCTCACCCCGCTCGACATGTTCTTGGCCGTGTTCGCCAAAGCGTCCGACCCGGCCAATTCAGGTAGGCAGATGCCAAACCATTGGAGCGATCCCGACAGGCACATCTTCACCCATTCGTCGGTGATCGCCACTCAGTTCCCCCATGCGTGTGGCGTCGCCTACCACCTGAAAGCAACCGGACAACCCGGGGTCGTACTCGTTTCGTCAGGGGAGGGAGCCACCTCGGAGGGCGACTGGCACGAAGCCATGAACTTCGCCGGGATCCACCAGCTCCCGATGATCTTTCTCATCCAGAACAACCTCTACGCCATTTCCGTGCCCGCCGAGCAGGAGATCGCAGGAGGGGTTGCCCCCCGGGCAAGCGGTTACGGCATGCCGGGAGTCGAAGTCGATGGAAATGACGTCCTTGCTGTCTATGGAGTCACCTCGGCTGCCGTGCAAAGGGCCCGCTCAGGTGAGGGCCCGTCGCTGATCGAGGCAAAGACCTACCGCTACTACGCACACACCTCAGACGATGACGACAAGGTATATCGCTCCGCCGAAGAAGTAGAGCTGTGGCGTCGCAAGGATCCGATCCTCGTGCTGAAGCAATACCTGGTTGAGTCGCGTTTGCTCGACGAAGCTACCGAAGCTCGTATCGAGCGCGAGGTCACGAACGAAATCGCCGTGGCGGTCAAAGAGGCCGATGAAGCTCCAGAGGCGGTCGACTGGGAAAGCAACGTGTATGCCGCCCCGATAGTCCCCGAGATTCCAGCGACGGAACCGGAGACCCCACCGGTCGGAGAGAACGTCAACATGATCACGGCCGTCAACCGCACCCTGCATGAGCTTTTTGCGAAGTACGACGATGTTGTCATCTTTGGCGAGGATGTTGCCGACCCCAAAGGCGGTGTGTTCAAGGCGACCGTCGGTCTGAGCAACGAATTCGGAGGGAATCGCAGCTTCAACACGCCCCTCGCCGAGTCGCTGATAGTTGGTATCGGGATTGGGGTCGCGGCGGCGGGAGGACGACCCATCGCTGAGATCCAGTTCGCCGACTTCATCCATCCGGCGTTCGACCAGATCGTCTCAGAACTGGCTCGCATCCACTACCGCACCGACGGTCGCTGGGCGACACCGCTGGTGATCCGAGTCCCCTACGGCGGAGGCATCAGCGGCTCCCTCTACCACTCACAGTCCGTAGAGGCCTTCTACGCTCATGTTCCCGGGCTCAAGGTCGTAGTGCCATCGACGCCCGCCGACCTCAAAGGTCTGCTCTGGTCGGCCGTCGAGGATCCGGATCCGGTGATGGTCTTCGAGCCCAAGAAGCTCTACAGGCTCGCCTCGGGGCCCTATCCCGAGGGATCGCACCGGGTTCCGATCGGCAAGGCTGCATTGCGCACTACCGGTGACGATCTGACGATCATTGCGTACGGCACGATGGCTCACTACGCGGTTGAGGCCGCCGCCAGGCTCGCAAGAGAGGACATCGAGGCAGCAGTGCTTGATCTGAGATCACTCCGGCCGCTCGATTGGCCATCGATCGAGCATGCAGTGCAGACCAACGGCAAGGTTCTCATAGTCCACGAGGACAACAAGTTCGGCGGCTTCGGGGCCGAAGTTGCCGCCCAGATCGCCGAGAAAGCGCTCGACTGGCTCGACGCACCGGTGCTCCGCTATTGCTCGCCGGAGGTGCCGACATTCCCCTATGCGGGCAGCCTCGAAGAGCAGGTGATCCCCTCGATCGACGGACTCGTGAGTGCCGCCCGCGAGCTTGCCGCCTACTGACCGGGCATCCGCCCACAGGGTTATCCTCGGCAAATGGAGCCGTCCATTCGCCCCGCCCGCATAGACGATCTCGCGGCAATCGCCGCCTTCACCTCCGAAACGTTCGAGTGGGGCGACTACGTGGCGGATGCGCTCGCCGACTGGCTCGATGATCCGAACGGGCATGTCGTGGTCGCGACGGATGACTCCGACGAACCGATCGCGCTGGGGAGGGGGGCGATGCTCAGCGATACCGAACTCTGGTTGCAGGGCGCGAGGGTGCGGCAGGACTGGCGACGCCGCGGTCTGGCAACCGCGGTCGGAAGAGCGCTCATGCAATGGGGCCGCAAACGGGGCGCGCTGGTGGCCCGCCTGGCGATCGAGACCTGGAATGAGCCCGCCAGGAACCAGGTAGAAACCGCCGGATTCCGTCCTGTCGGCGATTGGATCGTTGCAGTCCGCAGTGCTCCCATGGACGAACCAGAATCATCGTCGAACGGGGGCAAACGTGCCGCGGCACGGCGCCGGCTCGAACGCAGCCACTCCTCCGAGGCGATACCCGCCTGGCTGTCATGGCGTTCGGGACCGCTCCTCCGCCCCACCCGGGGTCTGCAGAGTTGGCGATGGCGCTGGGCGCGACTCGAATTCGACCAATTGGTCGCCGGCGCCAAGCGAGGGGAACTGTGGTCGTCCCAAGCAGGTTGGGCTCTGGCAAGGCGGGATGGAGAGCGATTGGCCGTCGGATGGCTGGAGTGCGGCCCCGACGACGCTCTCGATATGCTTCGGTCACTGGTTGATCTCACGGAAACAACCGAGTCGGAGCGCCTTCACATCGCCGTGCCTGCCGTCGATTGGCTGATAGGCGCGCTGGAGGCGACTCAGTGCGATCTACATCCCATCGTGATCTACGAGTTCAGTCTCTGACCGGGCTACCGGTTGAGGGATTCCCAGTAGAGCTCGATGGGATGGATGACCCGGTAGCTCCCTCCGAGATGCGCTCTGAGTTGGATCTCGCAGCCGGGGTTTGCCGAGACCACGGTGCGCGGACCCGCTTGGCGTATCTGCTCCGCCTTGCGGTCGCCGAGCCACTCGGCCGTGTCCGGTTCGTACACCAGGTAGAGCCCGGCGGCACCGCAACAAAGCCCATCCGGGTCGATCTCAACGGGGACGTAGCCGGCGGCACGCACGATCGCACGCGGAGCATCGATGATCCCCTGTGCGTGGCGCAAGTGGCATGGGTCGTGGATAGCCACCTGCCCTCTGTTGGCTTTGCTTGCCGGCAGCTGGCCGCTGGCTATCAGCTCCGCAACGAACTCGGTTACATCGCGGGTTCGTTCCGCAACCGAGTTACCCCCATCAGCCCAGTGCCCGTAGTCCTTGAGATGCGCCGAGCAGCCGGCGGCGTCGGAGACGATGAAGTCATAGCCGGCAAAGGCGCCGGTGTTGCGTACCGCCATACGGGCTGCATCGATCTCGGCACCCTCATGAGCAGCCAGCGCACCACAGCACTGTTGGTTTTCCGGGCTGTCAACCTCATAGCCGGCCATCTGCAGAACACCTCGGGTCGCATCGTGGACGGCGGGAAACCACTGGTCCATCACACAGCCCGCGAGCAGCGCGACCGAACCTGCCGGGACCGCCGGTGTCAAGTCGTGGACCCCGACCGCGGAGTGAGGGAAGACCCGCTGGCGGCGTAGGCCACGCGCGAGCCTCATCCGGCGCGGTAGCAGCCGCATCACACCCAGCTTCTGGATGAGACCGACAAAACTGGTGACCAGAGCGAGCAGCCACTTCATGTTCAGGAGCCGGCCCACCAGAAGACGCCTGATCCGCCCCGTTGTCGTGGGGCGCACGGTCGCGAGATGCGCCCGCGCTCCCTCCATCATCTGGCCGAACGGAACCAATGAAGGACACGCCGCCTCACATGCACGGCACTGCAGGCAGTAGGACAGCATGGCGGCATACGTTCCATCCGGCTCGACCACACCGTCGGCGACCGCACCCATTGCCGTCAGCCGGCCGCGCGGCGAGGCAGTCTCATCACCGGTAAGCCGGAATGTCGGGCAATGCGGCAAACACAGCCCGCAGGTGACGCAGGCGTCGAGCTGGGTTTGAGTTGGTCCGAGTAGCGGCTTCATCAGATGCCTCCTGGGAGGATGCCCGGATTGGCAATGCTTAGGGGATCGAAGGCAGCTTTGACAGCGCGCTGCAATTCGGTCGACTCGGGCACCACACCCCACGGGTCGAGGTCAGTATCCGCCGGAGCCCGCATCACAACGAGCGCCCCTCCCACAGCTTCTGCCTCGCGACGCATCGCTCCGAGTTCGCCCGACCCTTCGTCTTCAACGGCAAACCGGACCTCACCGACGCCGTGAGCCGCTTGGTAGGCCCAGCCGTGGCTGCCGATTCGGTCGACAAAACGGGGAACCTGGCCGGCAGGAACACGAAGGCTCAACTCCCACCGACCGGTCGGCGGGTCCGGCCAGCGATGACCCGAAATCAGACGACCGCCCAGGCGTTCTGCCTGAGCAGCTATCTCTTCAGAGGTCCCTGCAAGGTATACGACAGCCTTCACCTCGGTTTCGATCACCGCCAGCGGCCTGTATGCATTGCTGAGCGCTACCCGAGGGTCGGCGACCTCCACCATCCCTTGGGCCGCGGCCAACGGCCACAACTTGAGGCACACTGCGCCGATCAAACCGAGGGCACCGAGGGACCCGACGACCAGCCGCGGCAAATCGTATCCGGTCACGTTCTTGACGAGACGGCCCCCTCCACGAACCACCCGACCATCCCCAGTTGCCAGCACAACTTCGAGAACCCGATCCCTGGTAGGCCCGTAGCGCAGGCGCCGCCATCCCGACAGTCCGGCGGCGACCACACCGCCGACGGTTGCCCCGGGTGCGGTCTCGGGTAGCACCGCGGTTTGGCCTCGCTGCTGCAACTGGGCCTCGAGATCGGCAACGGTCAACCCTGGTTCAACAACGATCGTCAGGTCTTCGACCTGCCAATCGATCACCCGGCTCATGCGGTGGGTGGTCAGCACCACGTCTGCTGCAACCGCGTTGCCCATTCCCTGGTGGGTCCCACCTCCCCAGAACAGAACCCGCAAGCCGCTCTTCGCCGCAAACCGAAGCACTGCGGCCGCGTCGTCGACCTTCTCTGGTGAGATCGTGAAGTCGGTCTCCGGGGCACCCGGGACGGAATCGGACAACAATCCGTCGGCAAGTTTGGCCAGTTCCGCCCGCAGTGAAGTCATTGTGCGCCCCCGCCCGGCAACTCACCGAGGTCGTAGTCGTAGCAGCGCGCCCCTGTGGGCAACACCTTCCCGGGATTGAGCAGTCCATCCGCATCGAATGCTTCCCGCAAGCGGGCCTGAGCATCGAGATCCACGGGGTCGAACACAAGACCCATCAGGTCCCTCTTCTCCAACCCGATCCCGTGCTCGCCGGTGAGAGACCCGCCGGCGGCCACCGATGCTCGCACCATCTCCTCAGCGGCGGCTCGCACCCTTTGCTCCGACCCCGGTTCGCGGGCGTCATAGGCAACGAGGGGATGCAGGTTGCCGTCGCCGGCGTGAAAGACATTCAACATTTCCAGACCGTGACTCTCGCCGATGGCATAGATCTGCGTCATGACATCGACCAGCTTGGTACGCGGAACCACGGTGTCGTGCAGGTAGTAGTCCGGAGCCGCCTGCGCCACTGCCCCAAATGCGCTCTTCCTGGCCTTCCACAACAAGGCACGTTCTGCTTCATCGGCCGCCACCTTCACCGAAGTGGCACCCGCCTCGATGGCGATGCGTTCGACAACATCCGCCTCGGCCGCAACCCCGGCCTCGAGTCCAACCAGCTCGGCCAGCAGGACTGCGGCGGCATCCACCGGAAGGTCGCCGTGGATGAAGCCCTCGACCGCGATCATCATTGGCTGATCCATCACCTCCAACGCTGCCGGGACGATCCCTGCTGCGATTGTCCCGGAAACTGCCGCGGCCGCCGCCTGGATCGAGTCGAACGTCACGAGCATCGTGCGGATCGCCGGGGGGTTCTCGGTGAGCTTGACGAGGATCTTGGTCACAATGCCCAACGTCCCTTCGGAGCCGACGACTACCCCGCGCAGATCGAGGCCCGAGGGATCGGGCGCCTTGCTCCCGATCATCACGACATCCCCGGTGGCGGTGACCATTTCCATACCGAGAATGTGGACAACCGTGGTTCCCTCAGCGAGACAGTGCGGACCGCCCGCATTGGTCGCGACATTGCCGCCGATGGTGCAGGCCGCTTGCGAGGACGGGTCGGGGGCGTAGTGGAGCCCAAGATGCTCGGTAGCACGGGAGAGATCCAGGTTGAGCACACCGGCACCAACCCAGGCGGTGCGCGCTTCGGCATCAATCTCCAGAATGTCGTTCAATCTGGTGAGAACCACCAGCAATGCCGGTTCAGCGGGGACGGCACCTCCGGCCAGTCCGGTTCCTGCTCCGCGCGCAACGACAGGGGCCTGGTACTTGCGTGCCAACCGAACACATGCAGCAACTTCTTGGGTGGTCTCAGGGAGGACAGCGGCAATGGCTTTGCCTCGGGTTACTCCGGCATCTTTGTCGTAGACGAGCAACTCCAACGGATGGGAGTGAACTCGCTCCGGCCCGAGGGTCGCAATGAGGTCGGATTCGAGGGACATAGGCCGGGTCGCGCTCCCGGATGCCCGGGATAAGCGTCCATCCTCCTTCCTCCCGCGGGGCCGCAGCCATCCTCGGCTCAACCCCGACAACACCAGTGTTCCTAGGCTAGCTACCCGACGGGCACCAGAACTCTAAGCGCCTCGCCGGATCCGGTGCCGGCCCCGTAGCCGGCGACAATTGGGACCTGACCGACCTCCTGCCAGCTATCCGGATAACCCGGGATGAGTTCCGCCATGCACTCCGCAAGTTCCGCTGTCGGATCGTCGTTACCGATCACCATGGTTGTTGCCGCTAGATGATTGGGCACGGTGCGCATCGATCTACACACTTCGCCCTGGTCTCCCGACTCTGCAGGCAGCACCCACAATGCTCCCGGCGCCGTGGCATCGATCGAATACACCAGGCCGGGCAGCAGCGCAAAGGCGAAAACGTTGTCGCCAGCCTGAAAGCCCGTTTCGGCCTCGACCAGCGAATGACTCTGTCTGATGAGCTCGGCGCTGACCTCATCGAGCAAGATCCCGTCGAGGCGCGGGATGTCGGCAACCGCCTGGGTCTGTTCCAGTCGTGATGTCGGCAAGCGGTATGGATCGACGACCACGCCCTCGCCGATCTGGGCGGCGAACAGCAGCGCAATAACCGGGAGGGCCAGCACATATCGCAGATTCGCGGTGTCCCTCGCCGAGCGTCCGGTTGCGGCTAAGGCAAGCACCAGCGCAGCGCCATAGCCGGCTCCGCCATGCATTGCGCTGACCAGAATCGGCGAGTTGGAGCCGAGTGCCGTTGCCAGCGGGATGGCAAGAAGCGTCACGATCAACGTTGCCAGTCTGACTCCGGACGGCGACCACCGGCCAGCGCGAGATTCCGTCAAGGCATTGTTTCGGATCGCGACGAGGCAAAGGGAAATCAGCCCAAGAGCCACGAACACACCCACTACTGCCCGGTGAGTACTCACGGTGTCGAGATATGAGGCACTGGGGATCTCGGCGACGAGATAGGTGGCTCCGGCAAGGGAAACGAGAATTGCCGGGCGTCGCCTCGACTCAAACGTCCGGGCCAACAAGACTCCCCCGAACAGGCCTACCAGGGCGAGGATCCGAACCGGGTCTTCAACCACGGTTCGAAACACCTCCCACAAGAACCCGTAGACGTACAGGCTCATCAGGCGTATGGGACCGTAATCCGCATCGGCCATGATGCCGGCGGTCCCGAACATGTCCGACGCCGAAAAGAGGCCGATGCCGGTCCCATCGGACAGCAGCAGCCCAGTTGCTAGAGCGGACGCGAGCAGATAGCGGACCAGCGCCCAGCCGCGTCTGCGCAGCGTCACGAAGATCACGCCAGTGGCGAACGCGGCCACGGCCACAACTGTCGGGAACTTCACGTAGAAGAGCAATGCCAGCAGCGCGCCGCAGACGACGCCGAGAAGACGAACCCCGGATCTCGATCCGTTCTTGGCCATGACAAGTGCCAACAAGCACAAGCCGATGACGAGCTGGATCAAGGCGGCCGCCAGGGTGTTGTACGAAACGGTTAGAGGGGCCCATGCGTATCCGAGGAGCCCGGTCAACAAGATCAGCGATGTACCGACCGGAACCGGGGGCAGGCCCGATCGGTACTCCGGAAGCCATGCGGCCACGTACTTGTAGACGCCGACGGCCAGAACGGCGGCTCCACTCAGCAGCGCCACGAGGCCCATCACCCTGTAGCCGACTATCCCGAACTGGCCCGGCCCGTCGAGAAGCGTGACTAGACGGTGATATTGGAACACCAAGGCATCGGGCGGCACTGCTTCGGGGTGTGCATAGAGTTGCAGATAGAAGCCCTCATCCGTCAGATCGAGACCTCGGTTGCGGGCCCACAACACCACCGCAACCACACCAACAAGTAGACCGACTACCCCGTAGGCGGCCCATTGCAGACGACTCGGTTGTGCTGTCGGTCTCGGATCCGGGTTCACCAAGCCTCCACCTGGCTGTTTCCGTTGGGGATTTCATCGGACCCACGCAACGGCGTCCTTAGCGACGAGTACTCACGAACCCCAGCCGCCGCCTCCCGGGGTCATCACGAGCAACCTGTCCCCGGCCCGTACCTCGACCGTGGTCTTGCCGGGGAGCCTCTCCCGGGAGCCATCATGCTTGATCAGCCAATCCTCCCCCACAGCGCCGGGTCCTCCCCCAGCCAATCCCCACGGGGGATTGCGCCGCCGCTCCCCCATCAACGACACCGCAGCGTCGGTGAGGAACTCAATCTCTCGTTCAATCCCCTCACCACCGCGGTGAAGACCCGCGCCGCCGCTGCCGGTTCGCAACCGATACCGCAACACCCGAAATGGGTAGTGCGCTTCCAGCGACTCAATTGGGGTGTTCTTGGTGTTGGTCATGCCGGTGTGAATACCCGATTGCCCTGCCCGGCCGGGGCGGCCTCCCTGGCCGCCTCCGAGGGTTTCGTAGTAGGCGAATTCGTCATTCCCGATCAACACGTTGTTCATCGTTCCCTGACTCGCGGCGGGGATCCTGTCGGGCGCCGCCTGCGCCAAGGCACCCAGTAGGCAGTCGGCGATCCGTTGACTGGTTTCGACGTTGCCGGCCGCCACCGCAGCGGGTGGATCCGCGTTGACCAGGGAGCCTGCGGGCACAGCTAGCTGGATCGGTCGGTAGCAGCCCCCGTTGGCGGGGATTGTCGGGTCGGTTGCTACCCGCACTGCGTAGTAGAGACAAGAACGGGTGACGGCGTCAACCGCGTTGATGTTGCCCGCAACCTGCGGATGGGTGCCGGCGAAGTCCGCCGACAGCTCGGCACCATCGATCGTCACGCCAACGGCAACAGGGAGATCGTCGTCGCCCCACTCCATGACGTCGGTGAACTGGTAGGTGCCATCCGGGAGCGCCGCGATCGCGGTCCGCATCCGTCGTTCTCCGTAGTCGAGCAACGCGGCCATCATCTCTAGGTAACGAGCGGTACCGGTCGCCGCCACCAGCTGTTCGATTCGGGCTGCACCCGCCTCGTTGGCTCCGAGCTGGGCCGACAGGTCCCCTAGGCGTTCCGCAGGGGTGCGGGTCGCGGCGAGAAAGGGTTCCGTGAAGCTCTCGAGCCACTGTCCGTTTCGCACGGCGAGTGTTGGCGCAACGCGATGGCCTTCTTGGTCGACGTCGGTGGCATGTGCCGGCATCGAGCCGGGAGCCTCGCCGCCAACATCGGCGTGGTGGGCCCGATTCGCTACCCAACCCACCTGGGTGCCGTCCACGTGTACCGGGCGGACCAACGTCAGATCGTTGAGGTGCGTTCCTCCGTGATAGGGATCATTGACTGCGTACTGGGTATCGGGCTGCATTTGGTCACCGAATCTCCCCAGCACCGCAGCGACAGAGGCCGGCATCGAGCCGAGGTGGACCGGGATGTGCTCGGCTTGTGCCAGCATTTCTCCGCTGGGTACGAACACCGCGGCCGAGCAGTCGGCTCGTTCCTTGATGTTTGGCGAATAGGCGGTGCGTCGTAATACCAGGCCCATCTCGTCGGCGACGGCAGCGAGCCGGTTTCTGGCCACCTCGAGCGTGACCGGATCAATGCTCACCACTCCACCTCCAGGGCTCCGCTGTCGTGAACCAAGGCGCGCTCACCAGGGGCGAGATAGGTGGTGGCCTCGCGTTCCTCGATGATGGCCGGGCCAAGGACCTCCGACCCGGGGCTGAGCCCGGATCGGTTCACAACACGTGACTCGACTGGCCCTGCGGCGGTGACCACCGTCCGGCCGGGCAGCTCGCTGCCACCGGTGGGTGACACCTCCGGAAGGTCGGCCCACGTCATTAGCGGCCGGGCCGTGCTCTCGGCCCGTACTGTGACTATTTCGACCGGATCACCTTCTCGTGCAAAACCGTTTCTCTCGCGGTGTGTGCTGTGGAAGCGTTCGGTCAGGACCTTCCACCCCTCTCCGGGCTCGTACGGAACGGTGGTTTCGTGAGACTGCCCCCGGTACCTGACGTCGGCGAATCCTGTCGATGAGCCACCGGCGACGCCGTCGGCCGCGAGCCGCCTCCGCGAGGTCTCGATTGCCTCAGAGATCGCACCATCCAGGTTGCCGCCCTGCTCGAGCAGCACCGATTGTGCGGTGTCGACACGGGGCGGGCTCAGCAGCAGGCCGAGCGCTGAGAAGACTCCGCAGTAAGGGGGAACCACTACCCCGGCCATCCCCAGTCGCCGCGCCAGCGCCGTCGCGTGGAGCCCTCCTGCGCCGCCGAACGCAACAAGAACTGCCTCCCGCGGGTCGACACCCTGTTCGATCGACACCGCTCGGATTGCTCCTGCCATAACTTCCTCGACGACCGCCACTACCCCTTGCGCTGTTCTAGTTGCGGTCAGCCCAAGTTGCCCACCGATCGACGTCATGGCCTCTGCGGCGAGCCGCGGCCTGATCGGCAGTGTCCCCGCCAGGCTCCCGCCCGGATCGATGCGCCCGAGGACGACGTTGGCGTCGGTCACCGTCGGCTCGGTGCCTCCCTTTCCATAGCAAGCCGGCCCCGGCACCGCTCCCGATGATTGAGGGCCAACTCGGAGTGACCCGCCATCATCCACCCAGGCTACGGAACCACCTCCGGCACCGACGGTGTGGATTGCTACCGACGGCATCCGACATGGATAGCCGGCCACCGCCCGTTCGTAGAGCACCTCGGGACGGCCGTCTTCGATCCGGCAGACATCGGTCGAGGTACCACCCATGTCGAAAGAGATCAGCCTGCTTTGCCCTAGGGCCTCTCCAAGCGCGCCGGCGGCTACCACCCCGGCGGCCGGCCCAGAAAGCAGAATCGATGCCGGGAGCGCAGCCGCCTCATCGATGGGAATGAGCCCCCCCGAAGACCGCATTACCTTGATGTCGCCGGGGAGGCGGGCTTCTTCGGCTCGGGAAGCCAAGCGACGGAGATAGCGGCCCGTCGTGGGCATGAGGTAGGCGTTGAGCACGGTGGTCACAGTGCGTTCGAACTCGCGGAACTCGGGTACCACACTGCTCGAAAGCGCAACCGGCAACTCCGGCCGGCGAGCGGTGATCGCGGCGGCAAGAGCCTCTTCCGCCACGGCATCTTGGTAGCCGTAAAGGAGGGAAATCGCAACGGCTTGGATATCCTCCAAGCGCTCGGCAAGGGTGTCTGTGTCTGCCTCGAAACGGTGCGCCCGTGCCACGAGCGGCAAGGCGCGATCGTCAAAGCTGTCGTAGAGCGATGGTCGATCCTGGCGGCCGATCTCGATGACATCGGCGAAGCCGGGAGTCGTGATCAGCGCCGTTAGCGCTCCCTTCTTCTCGAGCAGCGCGTTCGTGGCCACAGTCGTCCCATGGAGAAACCGAGCAGCGGAAACAGGCAAGGCCCCGGCACCGGCGACAACGGCAATGCTCTGGTCTTCCGGGCTCGATGCAACCTTCCCGGTGATGAGACGGTCCCCGTCCCATCCAACAAGATCAGTAAAGGTGCCGCCCACGTCCGCGCCTAGCGCGCCCGGGATGCGGCGGGCGGTCATGTACCATCCTCGATGGTCACGAGTGAGGTGTCGATGCCGGTCACAGTCAGTTCCACACCAAACCCGAACGCCGCGAAGTTCACTGTCGGTGTTCCCGTCGGGGGCCCAACGACGTTTGTCCCCAGCCAACCCACCGACGACCCGCTCGGTAGTGCGTTGTTGCAGCTGCCAGGTGTGGCCAGCGTGTTCTTGACGGCGGACTTCGTCACGCTCAACAAGTTACCGGACGCCGCTTGGGATTCGATCATCGAGCCCGCCAAGGAGATCTTGGAGGCGCACTTCATCGATTGAGGCAGCTCCCCGTTCTCCATTCGGCGCTACATACTCGGGGGCCCACAATCAGACGGCAAGAGGCTGCGGCTCGGCCCGCCGGCGTCGCGCCAGCCCATGCCCGGTGTAGATCGCAAGAGCAATCCATACGAGTACAAAACCGATCAGTCGGTCACGCCCAACGACTTCGCCGTAGAGAAACACACCGATCAAGAACTGCAACGAGGGCGCGATGTATTGCAGCAGCCCGATTGTCGACAGCTTGATTCGTCGTGCTGCCGCCCCAAATAGCAACAGGGGCAGGGCTGTCGCTACCCCGGTGAGAGCCAACAACAGGGTGACACGCAGCCCCGCAGCGCCGAAGGCGCCCTCCCCGCCGACACCGAGGACCGTGAGAAAACCCCACGCGGGGAGAACCAGCAGCGCGGTCTCCACTGCGAGGCTCTCGATAGGGCCCACCGTTTGCATCTGTTTCTTGGACAAGGAGTAGAGAGCGAAGCTGGTGGCCAGCACGAGAGCAATCCAGGGCAACGATCCGAGGCGAAGGGTCATGTACGTTACCCCGACGGTCGCCGTCGCCACTGCCAGCCACTGAATCGGCTCGAGTCGTTCATGGAGGATGACCACACCGAGTGCAACACTCAGCAGTGGATTGATGAAGTAACCGAGGCTCGATTCGACGATGTGGCCGTTGTTCACCGCCCAGATGTAGGTCCCCCAATTGAGTCCGAGCAAACCTCCAGCGGCCAAGAGACGGCCGACCGCACGAGGCGCCAGTTGCCGTATCTGGCTCCATGATCTGCGCATCGTGATGATGAAGCTGAGGAATACCGCAGACCAAACGATGCGGTGCGCCAGGATCTCTATCGAGTCGACAGATTCGATGGCTTTCCAGAAGATGGGGAGGACTCCCCAGAGCACATAGGCCCCAACGCCAAGAACAATGCCACGACTCATCCCGGCATTCAAACATGACGGTCAACCCTCGATGGTCACCAGGCTGGGGCGCTCGACACCGGGCGCCAGCTCGCTCACAGTGACGACGTGCCACCCGCCGTCGACCTCGTACCCACCGAGGATCCGGGCGCCGTCCACGGCTTCCACGACCGCCTGCGGCAGGTCCGTCACGAGATCAGGTATGTGCACCGCAGTGAGTTCAGGGAGGGAAACAGTCTCCGGAAGTTGCCTCAAGCGAACCGACCCATCGATATCCACCGACATCTCGATAGTCATTGCTGCCGCCGGCTGCCGCACGAACCGGCTGTCTTGACCGATCAACAAGCGGTAGGCCACGTCTACCCGGTAGACGGCTGGCTCGGTAGCCGTAACCGAAAAGGCCTTCACCCATTCGACATAGGAGGCCACCCCCGGTTCAGCCGCGGGTAGCTCGATCCCGAAGAGGGTTGCCACGCCTTCCGCTGCGGAGCCGTCGCCATCGATCGTCAAGTAGTCCCTGGCCAATGACTCTGCCCACATCGCAGCCAAAAGCACTTCCTCGTCGACCGAGACTGCCTCGAGGTCGGCCTCGGAGTAAACGGAAGGGCCGGAAGCCGGTGCGGACGCCGCCATCGGAATCTCCGTCACCGGTACAGGCAAGCTGGTCTCAGTTGGGGCCGGGTGTGTGCCTGCAGCCCCTTCCAAGGATTGCATGGGCGCGATCGCTTGGCCGGATGGCAACAAACTCTTGGCGGCGAAGGCCAGCAGTGCGAGGAGCACCAGCCCACCGGCTGCGATCGCGGCCAGGCGCCACCGGGGATCAGGACCGGACGCAGCGAGAGCAGACCAAGGTATGTGTTCCAGTTCTTCGAACTCTTGTTCTTCGAATTCTCCGCTCATGGCTCGAAGCTATGCGCGGCGACAATCAGATTCAATAGGTCCGAATTGGGGTCGGCTGGCGGAGGTTTCCCTGTTTAACCGCCGATGTAGCTCATCTCGACCTTCGGTAGGTTGACCGTCACTCCGGAGCGAAGCTCGCTGTACCGGTCGGTGCGGCCCTCCCACACGTCCGTGATGATCGAGCGAAGATCATCGTCACTCGCACCGGACCGCAACGGCTCCCGGAAGTCGATTCCGCCGCTGGCGAAGAGGCAGGTGTAGAGAACTCCTTCGGCCGAAAGGCGGGCGCGGGTGCAGTCGCCGCAGAACGGCCGGGAGATCGAGGTGATCACACCGATTTCGCCCGCCCCATCGGCGTAGCGCCACCTCGTCGCAACCTCGCCCTTGTAGTTGGGATCAGCGGGCTGAAGGGGGTACTTCGCGGAGATCGTATCGATGATCTCCTGAGCCGGCACCACGTCGTCGAGCCGCCAGCCGTTCGTGGTTCCCACGTCCATGAACTCAATGAAGCGAACGATGTTCCCGGTTCCCCGGAACCGCTCCGCCATCGGCAGAACGCCATCTGAATTGGTCCCTCGCTTGACGACCATGTTGATCTTCACCGGCGTCAACCCGGCATCGACCGCAGCCTCGATGCCGTCGAGCACATCGGTCACCGGGAAATCGACATCGTTCATCGCCGCAAACACCGCGTCGTCGAGCGAGTCGAGACTCACGGTGACCCGATTGAGTCCGGCCGCAGCAAGCTCCGCGGCTTTGCGCGCCAGCAATGAGCCATTGGTGGTCAGGGTGAGGTCGTCGAGGCCGGTCTCGGCCAACTCGCTAACCAGCGTCTCGACTCCTCTGCGCAACAACGGCTCACCGCCGGTGATGCGGACCTTGCCGACGCCAAGGTCGCGGAAGACCCTGGTCAGTCGGACGATCTCCTCGAACGACAACAACAGATCGCGCTGCAAGAACTCGTATTCCCGGTTGAAGATCTCCTTGGGCATGCAATACCTGCATCGAAAGTTGCACCGGTCGGTGATCGAGATCCGGAGATCGCGCAACGGACGTCCATGTGTGTCAATGAGGCTCATCGGAGACCAAGAATACTGGCCCCCCGGGCGAGTTCTTGCGGTGTGGGTGTCAGCCGCGGACCAGGTCGATGAACTCCGACCGAGTGCGCGGATCCTCCTTGAAGTTGCCTCGCATCGCACTGGTAATCGTCGAGCTGTCCTGTTTTTGCACTCCCCGCATCATCATGCAGAGGTGTTGGCCCTCGATAACAACGCCCACACCCCGTGGCTCGAGGATTTTGCTGATCGCGTCGGCAACCTGATTCGTGAGGCGTTCCTGTACCTGAAGCCGACGTGCGTACAAGTCGACCACTCGGGCTACTTTGGAGAGACCGATGATCTTGCCGCGCGGGATGTAGGCAACTGCTGCTTTGCCAAAGAAGGGGAGCATGTGATGCTCACACATCGAGTAGAACTCGACGTCCTTCACCAGCACCATCTCGTCCGCACCCTCCGCATCGAATACTGCGTTGTTGACCACCTCGCTCAGCGAGGTGGCGTAGCCGTTGGTGAGGAAGTCGAGTGCTTTCGAAACCCGCAACGGGGTACGCACCAGACCCTCCCGATCCGGGTTCTCGCCGATCTCGAGCAGTTGGGCCCGCACGATCGCCTCGAGAGCAGGGGCATAGACATCACCGGCCTGGTCGAACTCCTCCGGCCCACGCGAGTCGTACGGCTGAGCCAAACGAATTGCGGTGACCGGCTTCACCGCCTCGGCGGATGCGCTCACCCCAAGCATCAGGTCGTACGTCGTCTTCCCAGAGACCGGATCCACGAACATAGGGGCCACGTCCGCGATTGGGATGGCCACGTGCGGCGAGGTGGCGGCGGCAGGATCAGGCAGCTGCCAGTCGTCGAACTCGGCGACGACACCTCCGTAATAGGCGATGTCGATATCGATGGTGCGCGGGGCATTGCGGTCGTCCGTACGGACCCGACCCAGCACGCTCTCGATCCGTCGCAGCTCGGTCCGCAGCTCCTCCGGAGCGAGATCGGTACATGCAACCATTGCGGCGTTGAAGAACTCCGGCGCGTCGGCGGGACCGCCGACGGGAGCGCTCTCGAAGAAGCGGCTCACTTCCCTGACCTCGATCCTGCGATGACGCCGCAGCAAACGGATTGCCTCCGGCAGGTGGCGTTCCCTTTCGATGTTGGAGCCGAGCGAGATGATGGTCTCGACAAATTCCTGATTGTTCATTCGATCGTCCTACTCCTCGGAGGGCTCGGGTCGGGTGCGTCGGATAGCAATCCCTACCGATCTGGCATGGCGGAGCGCTCCCGGCTTCTCGACAGTTAGCTCCACTTCAACCACTCGCGGATCCGTGTCCAGGCAGATGTCGGCCAACTCCTGGACCAGGCGCTCCACCAGCATCGGCTCCCCGCTCTCGATATGCGAGATTATTGCCTTCGTGATGGTGCGGTAGTTGACCGCGTCGGCGATGTCGTCGCTGGCTGCGGCGCGTCTTGTGTTGACCCAGAGCACCGCGTTGACCAAGACCTCCTGACGGTTGACCCGTTCTTCGGCGTTGATGC
>JASJAS010000059.1 GCA_030066875.1 Acidimicrobiia bacterium
CGGCGCGCCAAGCTCTACTACCTGCGCGATCGGGTCGGGAAGGCGGCACGGATCAGGGAGAAGCGGGACTAACTTCCCGTTTCGAGATGAATGATTACCCCGGGGACCACGCGACGAGTCCTGTAGCTGCCGACCCCGGAGCCGACATCGATGAGGATGCGGTGAATCCAGAGGAGCTACCACCCGATCCGGCGGACAGTCCGGCCGACGATGCGGACAAGCCCGATTCCGAATCCTGGTCGTTTCTCAAGGAGCTCCCATTTCTGATTGTTGGCGCCTTGATAGTCGCTGTGCTCGTCAAGTCCTTCCTGATCCAAGTGTTCTGGATCCCGTCGGCATCGATGGAAGAAACCCTGCAGGTTGGCGATCGGGTGATCGTGAACAAGCTGGCCTATCGAATCGGCGATCCTGGTCGTGGCGATGTCGTGGTCTTCGAGCCCGAGAGCTTTGAAGCCGAGTCTCTGGCTACGAAGATCTCGCGAAACCTCCTCGAATCGGTTGGTTTGCGCACCCCGGAGTCCGACTTGATCAAACGAGTGGTCGGCCTTCCCGGGGAGACGATTCAGATCAGTGATAACCGCGTTCTGATCAACGACCTGCCACTCGACGAGCCGTACCTACCACCTCAGGTCCGTATGAGGGACTACGGCCCGGAGGTGATCCCCGACGACAGCTACTTCGTGATGGGCGACAACCGAGGTTCGAGCCGCGACAGCCGCGTCTTCGGCGCGATCGAAAGGAGCCGCATAGTCGGACGCGCTTTCTCGGTTGTCTGGCCGCCGAGTCGTTGGGGCGGACTCTGAGCGCAACCATCCGCCGACTGAACGAGGCGACTCTTCAGACCGGAGTCGCTGCGCTGGCGGCATCCGACGAGCGCATTCGGGCGATGCATCAGCGACACGGCGCACCACCGCTGTGGGCGAGAGAGGAAGGCTTTGCGACCCTGGTCAAGATCATTCTCGAGCAGCAGGTGTCGCTGGCGAGTGCCGCCGCAGCTTTCACGAACCTGGAAGCCAGGCTGGGCGTAGTCGCTCCCGATGCGTTCCTCGGCCTCAACGACAGCGAGCTACGACTGATCGGTTTCAGTCGCCAGAAGGCGGGCTATTGCCGCGGGCTTGCTACCGCTTTGCTCGATGGTTCGTTGTCCTTGGGGAACCTCGCGTCTGTAGACGATGCCGCAGCCCGAGCCACGCTCCTCGGCATCCGGGGTGTCGGGCCATGGACCGCAGACGTCTATTTGCTCTTTGCGCTGCAACGACCCGACGTTTGGCCACCGGGCGACCGGGCTCTCGTAGTGTCGATGGCCGAGAATCTGGGGCTGCCGGCCGTACCGACCTACGAAGAAGCCGCGGCGATCGCGGGTCGGTGGGCTCCGTGGCGATCAGTAGCCGCGCGGATGATGTGGCACGCTTATCTGGCGAAGCGAGGTCGCAGCCTGGAGTAGGCCGACCCACTGGTTCAGGTAGCCATGTCATGGCTAGCGTGCATACTCATGATTGGGGGGTTGGCCAAAAGCAGACCCGCTACCGTTCTCCGACCGCTTAGTATGCGGTTCCGCTAGAGGAATGGCAGGAGAGGCAATGGGCGAAGAAGACCTCGAGCGCTACGAAACAGACGTGGAGCTTCGGATCTATAAGGAGTACCGCGATGTGCTCCCGCTCTTCCGCTACGTGATCGAAACCGAGCGCCGTTTCTACCTGGCCAACGAGGTCGAGCTGCACACCCGCAGGTCGGAAGGTTCGGTCTACTTCGAACTGGAGTTGAACGACGCATGGGTGTGGGATATGTACCGACCGGCGCGGTTCGTCAAGAGCGTAAAGGTAATGACGTTCCGCGACGTCAACATCGAGGAGCTCGAACCCACTTCGGCAATCTGAGCCCTCGGCAGCTGGGCCGTTTCGGTGAGACCGTCGCGGTTCGTTTCCTGCAGGATCGTGGCGTCCGGCTGCTGGACCGCAATGTTCGCATCGGGCGTGGCGAGGTCGATCTGCTTGTGGAACATCAAGGCGAGCGTGCCGTTGTCGAGGTCAAGGCAGGTGTTGCGGGTCGGCTGCGTGATCCCGTCTATCACCTGGATGCCGCCAAACGAAGCCAGCTGCGGCGCCTTGCCGGCAGCCTCGGGGTCTTCCGGGTCGATTACATCGGGGTTGAGGTCTGGACCGGTGGTGTCTCGGTGCGGTGGCTACCCCGGGTCTGTTGACGGATACATGCCACTGCGGCGCATCTCTTTGAACCAGCATCCGCGATGCCAGTGACGACGTAGATCTGGTTCGTGCTCGGGCACAACGACCAAGTGACCGGTACCCGGTGCGATCTCGCTGCCACATCCGGGACAGGCATATGCCTTGCCTGCCTGGTACGGCTGGATCACGTTGACTACCAGCGATCCGGAATCCACGCTCAACCGCCCAGGAACGCCCACAGTACGACGAGGGCGGTGAGGGCGATGAACCCGACCACGATGAGCACATCAGTCATCGTCTTGTCCTGCTGGCGGAACGGATTGAAACCCACGGCGCGCAGCGTACACCGGGTTGTAGTTATTGTCTGACCTATGGATGGTCTTACCTTCGTATTGACTGAAGACCAGGGTCCGGTTCGCCATCTCACCCTGAATCAGCCGGGTCGCAAGAACGCCGTGCCGGCCGAGGGTTGGGACCAGATAGCGACAGCCCTGGAGGAGTTTGCCCAATCGGACCAACGCGTCCTTGTGGTTCGTGGGGCCGGCGACGACTTCTGTTCCGGTGCAGACCTGAACCTCGACGACCTTGATGAGCTGCGCAGCCCCGCAGTAGGCAGGCGGTATATGGAACGACCGGGCCGGGCGGCGACCGCACTGCACAGACTGGCGAAACCGACCATCGCGGCCGTTGACGGTGTGGCGGTCGGAGCCGGAATGAACCTCGCGCTCGGCTGTGACATCGTTGTTGCTACGACTCGTGCCCGATTCGCCGAGATCTTCGTGAAGCGAGGGTTGACGCTTGACTTCGGCGGTACCTGGCTGCTTCCGCGCCTGGTGGGTATGGCTCGTGCTCGGGAACTCGCCTTGACCGGGCGGGTTGTGGAGGCAGGTGAAGCGCTGCAGTTGGGGTTGGCGTGCCGCGTCGTCGACCCGGACGATCTCGAAGAGACGGTTTCGCAGCTGGCAAATGAGTTGGCCGAAGGTGCGCCGCTCGCGCAACGCTTCATCAAGACCGGGTTGTCACGATCGCTCGGGATGACCTTCGAGCAAGCGATCGCCTATGAAGACCAATCCCAGGCGACGCTGCTCGCGTCGGATGATCTGCGCGAGGGCGTGGCAGCGTTCATGGAGAGACGTCCGCCCGAATTCAACGGTCGCTGAGTTCCTACGAGCTGCACCGCCGAAGGCGGTGTTGGGTTCTCCGGGGGAGATCTTGGCGGCTCATGGATCGCTCGACCAGTACGGCCTCCCACTGTGTCGCTCCGGCGTGCTTGTCACAGCCGGCCCGTAGCTTGTCCACATGCTTTCATGTGTTTCTTCCGTAGTCCTTGTTGGAGCAGAACCACGTCCAGTTGATGTGGAGGTCTTTGTCGGAGGCGGCCAACCGAGCTTCCATCTCGTCGGCTTGCCGGACACCGCGATTCGGGAAGCCAAGGAACGTGTCAGGGCCGCGATTCAGAGTTCTGGATACCCGTTCCCGGGGCGGCGAGTCGTTGTCAATCTCGCTCCGGCCGACGTCCCCAAGGGAGGTTCGGCCTACGACCTCCCGATCGCGCTGGGGGTGCTGGCCGCCTCGAAAGAGATCCCCGCCAAGTGTTCCCGGGTGGTGGCTCTCGGTGAGCTTGCGCTCGATGGAACGGTTCGTGCGGTGCGCGGTGGTCTGGGGGCGGCGCTGGTTGCCGCACGCTCCCAGCTGCGGTGCCTGCTACCGCCGGCTTCGGCAGCCGAGGCGGGCACCCTCGGTGAGGCGATGGTGTCCGCGGTCAGTTCACTGGCGGAGGCGGTTGCAGTCGGGTCCGGCGAGAGCCCCGGTTCGGAGGTCCCGGAGCCGGTATCGACCAGAGTGAATGCCCCGGACCTTGGCGAAATCCGGGGCCAGGCGACCGCACGGCGCGCCCTGGAGATCGCCGCCGCAGGCGAACACAACCTCTTGATGACCGGGCCGCCTGGTGGGGGCAAGACCATGCTGGCGAGGTGTCTCCCCGGGATCCTGCCCAGGCTCGAAGCCGACGCGGCCGCAGAAGTGGCGCTGATGTGGGCCGCAGCCGGTTTGACCCGAACGGATCCCGAAGTACCGCCCTTCCGTTCCCCGCATCACTCGGCCTCTCTGGCTGCTTTGCTTGGAGGAGGCTCTGGCGTTCCAGTGCCCGGGGAGATCTCGTTGGCTCACAGAGGTGCGCTCTTTCTTGATGAACTCGGGGAGTTTCCCGTGCATCTCCTCGACGCATTGCGGCAACCGATGGAACAAGGAGCAGTGGTCATTGCCCGCAGGGGAGCATCGGTGCGCTTCGCAAGCACGTTTCAACTAGTAGCGGCTACCAACCCGTGCCCGTGTGGCTACGCAGGCGATCGGCTGCGCTCGTGCACCTGCTCACAGGGTTCGGTGGCCCGGTATCGGCGTCGACTCTCCGGGCCTCTGCTCGACCGTTTCGACCTCGTGATACGCGTGCCCCGAGTGGACCCTGGTGAGATGGCTCGTGCCCCCGGGGAAACCAGTGCGGCAGTTGCCTCGCGGGTTGCAGGAGCCCGAGTTCGGCAGAGACACCGGGGCCGGAGCAACGCGCGATTGGATCGCAGCGCCTTGGACACGATGAGGTGGACGACCGAAGCCGTGCGACTGCTGGAGCAAGCCATGCGGGGTGCAGCCCTGACTGCTCGAGGCTGGGAGCGGACCCGCAGAGTCGCCGTAACGATTGCCGACCTTGCAGCAGGCAACGACTCAGATGGACCTGATAGCACGATCGGGCCTGATCTGGTGATCAGGCCCGATCGAGTCATCGGGACCGAGCATGTTATGGAGGCGCTTGCCTATCGAGGATCGTTGTGAGCAAACCACGGATGAAGGAGATCCGTCTCCGGCTTGCCTTTTCCGGGCTCCATCCCGACAGGTTGCGGGATCTCTGCGAAGAACACGGTGCGGAGGCAACACTGCGCGGTCTGCAATCCGGCCGGTTCCCGACTACCCAGCGGGTTCGTGAGGCGGTTGCGATCCCTGCGACGACACGGCTGGAAGGTCTGGCCGCTGCCGACATCGCGGTGGTATTCCGCGGCGACGAGGCCTATCCGGCCCACCTTGCAGAGCTGCCCGATGCACCTGACGTCCTGTTTGTGAGGGGGCCCCTCGATGCGCGTCCGGCCGTCGCGGTTGTCGGTACCCGGCGGTGCACCAGGTATGGACTGGAGATCGCACGTGCCTACGGTCGGGCTATTGCCGAGGCGGGATGGTCGGTGGTGAGCGGGTTGGCGCGGGGCATTGACGGAGCTGCTCACCAGGGAACCGTCGGAGCCGGGGGGCGCGGCATTGCGGTCCTCGGCTCGGGCGTCGACGTCATGTATCCGCGGGAGCACCGGGAGCTGGCGCGCCAGCTGCTCGACTGCGGTGGTGCGGTGGTCAGCGAAGCACCACCGGGCACCCCGCCGGAAGCCTGGCGTTTCCCTCCCAGGAACAGGATCATTTCGGGTCTGGCCGGAGCTGTGATCGTGGTAGAGGCCGCGGTACGAGGAGGGGCTTTGATTACGGCCGAGGCGGCGCTCCGTCACGGCCGCCAGGTGTTCGCGGTTCCGGGAGACGTAGCTAGGGAAGCTTCGGTAGGCTGCAACCTCCTCATCAGGGACGGAGCGTTTCCGGTTCTCCAGGCTGCGGACATGGTCGAGTCTCTCGAGCTGGTGCTCGGCCCTCGTCGCAACAAGGCCGCCGAGACCGTAGTCGCCAAACCGGATGGTGATGATGCCACCGTCTTGCGCTTACTGGCGTCCGGTATCTGTGAAATCGACGATCTGTTGGCGGAGTTGGGGCGGGGCGTGCCCGGAGGACTGGCTCACCTGAGTTCGATGGAACTACGCGGTTTAGTCAGACCGGACGGGTCTGGTCGCTACACGACACCATGATCGGTCGTTGACGTGCTAGCGGGGAGCGGCGACGATGACCTCTCATGGAAACCACGGTGACGCTGTCGGACGCGATAACGGACTTCGTGCATCGCATCGAAGTTGAGCGGGGCTTGTCCCCGCACACTGTCGCTGCTTATGAGCGAGATTTGTCGCAGTTTGCGTCGTTCTGCGAGCGGATGAACCTCATTCAACTCTCGGCCGTGTCTCGCCGGCCCATCCGCAGGTACATGGCTCAACTGACGACCCGCGGCTATTCAGCGCGATCCGTGGCCCGGAAGATCTCCGCGATCCGCTCGTTCTTCTCTGATGCTGCCCGGCGCGGTCTGGTGGCGGCTAGCCCTGCAGAGGGTATCCGCCAACCCAAACGGCCGGCTTCGCTACCCAAAGCCCTGCCTGCCCAAGGTCTGAGCGGGATCCTCGACGGGATCACCGAAGATGACCCAACGTCATTGCGTGACCGAGCCGTACTCGAGGTGCTCTACTCATCGGGGCTGCGGGTCTCCGAACTCGCTGCGCTGCAGGTCGGCGACGTGGCAACCGATCTGGTGCGGGTGGCCGGCAAGGGCGGCAAGACGCGAGTGGTACCTCTTGGCCGGGCCGCGCGGGCGGCGATAGCGAAGTACCTCGACAGCGGAAGACCCCGCCTGGCCGGGGACCAAGCCGGCGCTGCTCTTTGGGTGGGAGTCAGGGGCGGTCCGCTCGATGCCCGGGGGCTGCGCCGGGTAGTTCAGAAGCGCCTTGGGACCTTTCCCCATGCGTTGCGGCATTCATTCGCCACCCACTTGCTGGAGGGGGGTGCCGATCTGCGCACCGTGCAGGAGTTGTTGGGCCACGTTGAACTTGCCACGACCCAGATTTACACTTCCGTGTCCCGCCGACATCTCAAGTCGACCTACGAAAGAAGTCATCCGCGTGCTTGAACGCGCCGAACACGAACTCCAGGACCTGTGGAAAGAGTTCAAGGACAATGCTGATCCCGTGGCGCGCGACGGCTTGATCCTCCACTACTCGGCGCTGGTCAAGTTCGTCGCCGGGCGACTCAAAGCCGGCCTGCCCCGCAGCGTCGACCCACAAGACCTCATTTCGTACGGGACGTTCGGGCTCATCGACGCCATCGACAAGTTCGAGCCGGAACGTGGTTACAAATTCGAAACGTACGCGGTCAATCGGATCAAGGGAGCGATCCTCGACGAGCTGCGCGCTCTGGATTGGGTGCCGCGTTCTGTGCGAGCCCGCGCTCGTGAGATTCAGCGGAGCTTGGGAGAACTCGAGCATCGGCTGCAGCGCAGCCCAACCGATGAAGAACTCGCCGAACACATGAACCTGCCCACCGAGGTACTCCAAGATCGGCTGGGCGAGATCGCCAGCCTGGGCATCATGGCTCTGGACGATCTGCTCAACCCCGGCGAACGCGATTCCGCGACGATGGGAGATCTGCTCGCGGATCCGCGTGCGGCCGACCCCAGTGGCTCATTCGAGCAAGAAGAGACGAGGTATCTGCTGGTGGACGCAGTCAACCGCCTTTCGGATCGCGAACGACTTGTGGTGACCTTGTATTACTACGAGGGCCTCACCCTCGCCGAGATCGGTCGGGTGCTTGCAGTAACCGAATCGCGCGTGTGCCAGATCCACACCAAGGCGGTCATGAGCCTGCGGAACCGGCTGATGGAGCCGCCAACACGCAGGGCATAGGACCGCGCTGCTCGTTCCTACCGATGTGGCTCCGAGATCTGGAGGTTATGTCCGCGAGAAGGTTCGCCGATTGCGCCCGGGTCGTACAGGTCGTGCGGAAGGTCCTATCTCGAGACCCTCAGGCTCGACCATCTTCCTCGGTATGAGTACACTCACGCCCCGAATACGCACGGCCACTGCGATCTCCGAGGTCGGGGCACATCCCCGCGGAGGCTCGAGAACGTCGAAATCGCTCTCGCAGGGTGGTCGGAGGACCGAACCGAAACAGGAGGAAACGCATGGCAGTGACTATGCGCGAGCTGCTCGAAGCTGGTGTCCACTTCGGCCATCAGACGCGCCGGTGGAACCCAAAGATGCGGCCGTACATCTTCACCGAGCGCAATGGGATCCACATCGTTGATCTACGGATGACGGTTTCGCAGGCGGAGCGGGCTTCCCAGCTCGTCAAAGAGATAGCAACCGCCGGCGGGACAGTGCTGTTCGTAGGTACCAAGAAGCAAGCCCAGGAGGCGATTCGCAGGGCCGCCGAGGAATGTGGCATGCCGTATGTCAACCATCGCTGGTTGGGTGGCATGCTCACCAACTTTCAGACGATCCACCGCCGCATCATGTACATGCGGGAGCTGGAGCGAATGGATAGCTCCGGCGAGATGGAAGCGCTCCCCAAGAAAGAACGACTGCGTCTCCGCCGTGAGATGGCGAAGCTCCAGGCGGTGCTCGGCGGTGTCCGCGACATGCACAAGGTCCCGGAGGCGGTCTTCATCATCGACATAAACGAGGAGCACATCGCAGTGTCCGAGGCTGCACGGCTCGGTATCCCGATAATTGCGCTGGTTGACACCAACTGCGATCCCGATCTAGTTGATCTGGTGATTCCCGGTAACGATGATGCGATCCGGGCTGCGTATCTGCTTTCGAATGCCGTGGCCGACGCCGCCAACGCTGGGCGCGAGCTGTACCAGGCATCGAAGAAGGACAAAGAGGCATCAAAGAGGCCGGCCAAGGCCGAAGACGCAACCGGCACACCCAAGGAGTAGACACGTATGGCCGATTTCACCGCCAAAGACATCCAGGCGCTGCGCCATGAGACCGGCACAGGGATGATGGATGCCAAGAAGGCCCTGCAGGATACGGGTGGCGATCTCGAGAAGGCCAAGGATCTCCTCCGGGAGCGGGGGCTTGCCGCGGCGGCAAAGCGAACGGACCGTGCCCAGTCTCAGGGCATCATCGGCAGCTACATGCATCAGCAGTCGGGCCGTCCGGTCATCGGTGTCCTAGTCGATCTCGCCTGCGAAACGGACTTCGTTGCAAAGACGGACGGGTTTGCCGAAGCCGCTAACGACATCGCGATGCACATCGCGGCTGCTCGACCGGGATGGATCGAGCGAGATGAAGTGCCGAGCGAAGTCATCGAGAAGGAGCGCTCCTTGATCGCAGCGCAGGCGCGCAACGAGGGCAAACCCGACCACATTGTCGAAAAGATCGTCGATGGGCGGATCAACTCCTTTTACAAAGACCACGTCCTGTACGACCAGCAATTCGTCCGTACCGAGCAGTTCGACGGTTCGGTGGGCGACATGGTCAAGCAGCTTGCAGCGCAGCTCGGGGAGAACATCTCTGTTGCCCGCTTCGAGCGGCTCCAGGTCGGCGAGACAGCCGAATAGCCGTCATGTCACGACGTGTGGTACTCAAGCTCTCCGGCGAGGCCTTCGCCGATCAAGAGCTCAACTATGGGATCGACCCGGAGATCGTCGAGCGGGTAGCGACCGAGATCGCGGTAGTCGCGGCCGAGGGCTATCAGATCGCGATCGTGGTCGGCGGCGGCAACATCTTCAGGGGCTTGAGCTCAGCGGCCAAGGGCATGGATCGGGCGAATGCAGACTACATGGGCATGCTGGCGACAGTGATCAACGCATTGGCTCTCCGTGATGCTTTGGAACGGGCGGGTGCTCCGACCAGGGTGCAGACAGCGCTAACCGTGCAGGAAGTCGCTGAGCCCTACATACGGCTCCGCGCTATTCGACACCTCGAGAAGGGCCGGGTTGTGATCTTCGCCGCCGGCACGGGCAATCCGTTCTTCACGACTGACACGACCGCCGCGCTGCGCGCTGCCGAAGTCGGGGCCGAGGTAGTACTCAAAGCCACCAAGGTGGACGGGGTCTACAGCGCGGATCCCATCTCGAATCCGGATGCCGAGCTCTTGACGACCCTGACCTACATGGAGGTCCTGTCGCAACAACTCCGGGTGATGGATTCGACCGCCATTACGATGTGTATGGACAACGACATTCCCATTCGAGTGTTCAACCTGGCGGAGCCCGGCAACATTGCTGCGGCTGTGCGAGGAGAATCGATTGGTACCCGAGTTCACTGAGGTGGAGTTGTGATCGAGGAACTGTTGGCAGAGGCACAGGGCAAGATGGATCAAGCGATTGCACACACTGTCGACGAGTTCACCACGGTGCGGACCGGCCGGGCCAATCCCGGCATCCTGCACCGGATAACCGTCGACTACTACGGCACCGAAACACCGCTTCAGCAGATCGCCGGCTTCAGCGTTCCCGAGGCAAGGATGCTGCTCGTTCAACCGTATGACAAGAGTTCGATTCAAGCCATCGAAAAGGCGATCATGACAGCAGACTTGGGTCTCAACCCGTCAAACGACGGCAACGTCATTCGCCTCGTGTTCCCCCAACTCACCGAAGAACGACGCAAGGAGCTGATCCGGATGGTGCGGCACCTGGCCGAGGAGGGCCGGATAGCAATCCGCAATGTGCGCAGACACACCAAGGACGACATCGAGTCGTTGGAAGGCGACGTGTCCGAAGACGACGTTCGCCGCGCCGAAAAGGTCTTGCAGGACATGACCGACACTCACGTTCACAAGATCGATGAGTTGCTTGCGAAGAAGGAAGAAGAGCTTCTCGAGGTCTGAAGCCTCGTAGTCTGATCGGCATGAAGGAGATCGTGTGAGCCGCCGCGACGACGATGGGGGGAACGAAACCACATCCGAATCCGGCGACGAATACGGTGTTGGCGATCCGAGCGGCACCGACGAGCTGAGTGACTGGGTCGACGAGACTGCTGCGTTCGCCGATGCGTCGCCCGCAGCGGCCGAAGCCGGTGGCTCCAGCGAGGACTCCCCGGCGAAAAGTGGCTGGCTCGGCAGGGTCTTCGCCAGGAGGGGGCGCGACGACGACCAGATAGGGCCAGAAACCGGCGAAGCGGCCGATAGCGACACCGACTACGAGTTCGAGCCGGAGAACACCGGTTCGGGCGACTCCGAATCTGCATACGATCCCCGCTCAGGAGCCGATCCGGATGCGCTTTCCGTGTTCTCTGCGGTCGTTGTCGGTGGTGCTACGTCCGACGACGCAGGGAGCGAGGAGGAAGATGAACCCAACCCGGCGGAACCTGCGGACACTGCTCAGCCCGACGCGACAGCAGGATCTTCGGAACACGACGAGGAAGTCTCGGAGGATGCGGTGGTCGTCGAGATGCCGGAACGGGCACCGGAGCCGGGCCAAGCGACATTCGGCGAGCTATGGGGCAGCGGAGAGGATGATTCCGACGACGACGATTCCGACGACGACATTGTCGACTTCGCCACGTTCACCAGTGAGGACTATCTGCAGGCCACGACCCGAGAGTACGCCGGGCTCGCGGAGGCGGTAGCCCGAGCGGAGGAGGAAGACACTCAGCGGATCGCCGTGTCGGCCGAAATACCGGGTCTAGAGAGCGGAATCGTCGGTCTCGACGACGTAGTCGGGACGGCCGGCGGTAACGCAGCTGCAGAAGTAGTTGAGCCCCCGGGCAGCAGTGATCTACCGATCCGGGTGCTGACGGCGCTTGGCCTGGTGGCGCTGTTCGCCGCCTCGTTGCTGTCACCCTTCGGGATCGGCGCCCTGATTGTCGTTGTGCTGGGGATCGCCGCAGGCGAGATGTTCGCAGCCTTGATCCGCGGTGGGTATAGACCTCTCTCGATATTCGGGTTTGCCGGGGTCGCCGGAGCGTTCTTTGGAACCTGGGCCGCGGGTCCCATCGCCATACCCATCTCGCTCCTGCTTGCCGCGATTGCCGTGTTTCTCTTCTACGCAACGGTCCCGGGCCGTCGAGCCGTTGTAGAGAATGCAACGTTGACCATTCTCGTCACGGCCTGGATTGGTGGCCTTGGCGGATTCGCCTTCGACTTCCTCGGATCACCGGATTACTACTGGCTAGTGCTGGCGCTGGTTGTCACGGTCGCGATCATGGACATCGCCCAGTATTTCATCGGCCGTCGTTTCGGGCGACGGCCCCTCGCCCCGGTCGTCTCGCCGAAGAAGACCATCGAGGGATATGTCGCCGGCATCATCGTGGCCGTGGGTGTCGGGGCGGCCTTTGCCCTCGCCGAACCCTTCGAGTTGAGAGACGGACTGATCATCGGCGCGGTGATCGCCGTAGTCGCGCCGTTCGGCGATCTGGCGGTGTCGGTCGTCAAGCGTTCTCTCGGGGTCAAGGACATGGGCTACATCCTTCCCGGCCACGGTGGTGTGCTGGATCGAGTAGATGCGATGATCGTGACCATCCCGGCGTTGTGGCTGGCGTTCTCCTGGATGGGGTTGCTGAGCTGAAGCCGCTGACGATCCTCGGGGTGACGGGTTCCATCGGCAAGCAGACGCTGGACGTAGCTCGAGCGTTGCGGACCGAGGTTGCCGGAATCGCGGCCTACCGCGGTTCCAATCAGTTGCTGGCAATCGCCAGGGAACTTCCCGCTGCAAGGGTCGTCGTGGTGGCGCCGTCCGAAAGCGAGCGTGAGCAATACCTGGCAGCCCTCGGCAGCCGTGTCGGCTTCGGTCAAGACGAACTGCTCGCCCTTGCGGCCGTCCCGGAGCGTATCGTCATCAATGGTGTTGTAGGCGCTGCCGGTTTGGCGCCGACGGTTGCAGGATTGAGGGCCGGCAACCGGGTAGCGCTGGCCAACAAAGAGAGCCTGGTGGCCGGCGGCCCTGTCGTCGTTGCCGCCGCGGCCAGCGGGGAGGGCGAGATCATTCCGGTTGACAGCGAACACTCCGCGCTATGGCAGTGCCTGGTCGGTGAGCAGGCGGCGGCGGTGCGGCGGCTGATCCTAACCGCCTCGGGTGGGCCCTTCCGGGGTCGAACCAAAGATGAGCTGCGTGCGGTGTCGGTGCAAGATGCGCTCGCCCATCCCACGTGGAACATGGGACCCCGCATCACAATTGACTCGGCGACGCTCATGAACAAGGCCTTCGAGGTGATCGAGGCCCACTACCTTTACGCCATCCCCTACGACCGCATTGATGTCGTGGTACATCCTCAGAGCGTGGTTCATTCGCTGGTCGAATTCGTCGATGGGACGCTGAAAGCGGAACTCGGCGACCCCGACATGCGGGTCCCGATTCAGTATGCAATCACATATCCGGAGCGGCACCAGGGTCCGCTCGACACGTTCGACTTGGTGGGTACGACCCTTGACTTCGAGGCGCCGGACCGCGACGTCTTCCCGTGCCTCGAGCTCGGCTATTGGGCAGGTCGGACCGGCCGGTCGGCCCCGGCGGTGCTCAACGCCGCCGACGAAGTCGCCGTGGCTGCATTCCTCGCCGAGCGCATACCGTTTGCGGCGATAGCCGACGTCGTCGCGTCGACGCTGAACCGAGTGCCGGTGGTGGATCTGTCCTCGGTCGCCGATGTTCTCGCTGTGGATGGCGAAGCGCGCAAGGTCGCTGCCGAGTATGTCGAAGTAACCGAAAGAGCTGGGTAGCGTGGCCCCGGTAACGCAAATCAGGAACCGGTAATGGGACCGCTCATCGTCATCGTCGGCATGCTGCTCATGGTTGTGATCCATGAGGCGGGCCACTTCATCACAGCCAAGCTATTCGACATGAAGGCCACCGAGGCCTTCTTCGGTTTCGGTCCCCGGGTTTGGTCGATGACCCGAGGCGAAACCGAGTATGGGGTCAAGGCAATCCCGTTGGGCGGGTATGTCCGCATCGTCGGAATGAACCCGTTCGAAGACGTGCCGCCGGAGGAAGAGCACCGCACCTATCGGTTCAAGCCTTTCTGGCAGAAGACGATCGTGGTGCTTGCCGGCATCGCCAGTCATTTCGTAGTTGCCTTCATCCTCTTCTACATCGTCGCCGTCACCTGGAACACGTTCGAGCCGTCGACCGAAGTGGGCAACGTCTCGCAGGTACTAGTTACCGCAACCGGTGCTGCGGAAGAGCAGCCATTGGGCTTGGAGTCCGACGATTTGGTGATCTCGGTTGATGGTGTCCCCCTTGCCGAAATCTCGACTGTTGCTGAGAAGCCGCCGAACACGGTGTCGAACGTCGTGGTGCTCCGAGCAGGTGAAGAGGTCACGGTTGCCACGACCGACAACGTGGTTCCAACGCCCGCATATGTGATCGGCATCGAAACAGGGGACAGGCTGGTGGCCGTTGACGGGAACCAGGTTCAGGATTGGAACCATTTCGTCGAGATGGCCCACGCTCGCCCCGCGCAGCTAACCACCGTCCAAACCGAGCGCGACGGCGAGATCATCACCAGTGAGGTTGTGCTTGCGAAGCGTGAGGTTGATGGCAAGGTGATTGGCTTCCTCGGGGTGGCCCCCGACGGCGAGGAAATCAACGTTGGCCCGCTCGAGGGGATCACCACCGCCGCGGGGCTGATCGTCGACACGACCGCGCTGTCCATCGAGGCCCTGGTCGAGATGGTCCGGCAGACGCCAAATCTGATCGGCGCCGCTCTCGGGCAGGACACCGCAGTCTTGCAGGAGGCTCGTCCGGTGAGCGTCATCGGTCTGGTCCGGGTAGCGACGGGACTCGAGTTTGCCCTTTTCCTGATGGGCTACGTCAACGTCTTCATTGGCGTGCTCAACGTCATTCCCCTGTACCCGCTCGACGGTGGGCACTTCGCGGTGGCACTCTATGAGAAGGTGCGCGGGCGCGAGGCCGATGTTCGCCGGCTGCTTCCCATCGCCGCTGCCGTGTTTGTCTTCATCATGGCCATCGGCGTGTTGGGGATCTACTTCGACATCGTCGACCCCTTGCCATTGCCCCGGTGATGGATTCAATCTCGAGCGAATAGCATGTGCTGATCATGTCAATCGAGCGGCGCGCCTCGCGCCTTCTTCATGTCGGAACGGTTCCCGTCGGGGGAGACAGCCCGATCACGGTGCAGTCGATGACGACGACCAAGACCGCCGACGTCGATGCGACACTCGCCCAGACCTATGCACTCTCGGGTGCCGGCGCCGACATCGTCCGCATCACCTGCAACGACATCGAGGCCGCCCAGGGCCTGGCCGAGATCGTGCCACGGTCGCCGGTGCCGATCATCGCAGACATCCACTTCCAGTACAGGCTCGCTCTGGCGGCGGTGGAAGCAGGGGTGTCGGGGCTGCGGCTCAATCCCGGCAACATTCGCAAAGAGGAGCACATCAAGGCGGTCGCCCGCGCCGCGGGTGACGCGGGTATTCCGATTCGGGTTGGGGTCAATGCAGGCTCGCTCGACAAGGACTTGCTCGCTAGGTACGGGGCCCCGGTGCCGGAAGCGCTCGTCGAGTCCGCGCTGCATGAGATCAGGTACCTGGAAGAAGCTGGCTTCTCTGACATAAAGATCTCAGTGAAGCACTCCCACGTTCCGTCGATGGTCGAGTCCTATCGGCTACTCGCCGCCCGAGTCGACTATCCGCTACACCTCGGAGTCACCGAGGCAGGCCCGCCGCCCGGGGGGCTCATCAAGTCGGTTGCCGGGATTGCCACCCTGCTCCTCGAAGGCATCGGCGACACGATTCGGTTCTCGCTGACAGCAGATCCGGTCGAAGAAGCCGAGGCGGGCCGCAAACTGCTCGAGTACCTAGGCCTCAGAGAGAGAAGGGGCCTCGATCTGATCGCGTGTCCCTCATGCGGCAGAGCTGAAGTCGACGTTATCGAGGTCGTGAAGGAAGCCGAAGCCGCTCTCGAGGCCGAGGGCTTACCGATCCAGGTCGCGGTCATGGGGTGCGTCGTCAACGGACCCGGCGAAGCGCGGGAAGCCGACATAGGCATAGCTGCAGGCCGCGGCAAGGGGCACTTGTTCATCAAGGGGCAGGTCGTCAGGGTGGTGCAGGAGGCAGAGATGGTTGCCGCGCTCGTCGAAGAAGCGCGGCGGTTGACCGCGGAGGGCATCGAAGCTCGGCTGGCCGCCGCCGATGTGACGGCCGCGGACCTCGCAGCCGAAGAGGCTCTCGAATTACGCTCGCTGCAAGGTGATGCCAACCGCACCGCCGAACGACGCGCTGCCGTTGCCGAAGTTGGTCGGGAGCAGTAGATCCTGCCGACCAGGCAATCTAGGAAGAGGATCAATTCGAGCAGCTATTGTCTGCTACTCGCAAACCAACCGGGAGCACCTGTGCGCTGGTCACAAGCTTTCATCCCAACCCTCCGAGACGACCCCGCCGACGCCGAAGCTGCCAGCCACCGGCTGTTGGTTCGAGCAGGCTTCATCCGGCAACTGATGGCCGGGGTCTACACACTGCTGCCTCTCGCGTTTCGCTCCCGACGCAAGATACGACGCATCATCGAGGAAGAGATGAATGCGATTGGGGGTCAGGAATTCCTCTTTCCGTCGCTGCATCCAGCAGACATATGGAGGAGAACAGGGCGGCTCGCCGAGATGGGCGAGGAGATGTTCCGGCTTTC
>JASJAS010000060.1 GCA_030066875.1 Acidimicrobiia bacterium
CACAAGAAGAAAATGCCCTGAAGCAACACGACTATGTCGGAGGGAATCCCGATTGCCTGCAGACCAACCCCCGCGTTGGTAAGGCCCGCTACTAGGAACGCGACCACAACGGTGCCCAACGGTGATAGCCGGGCGATGGCAGCTACCACAATGCCGGTGAAACCGACACCCAAGCTCAAAGCCCGAGGATCGAGGTTGTGCAGCACACCGGCGATCTCAATGCCGCCCGCTAGCCCAGCCATCCCGCCGGATGCCAGCAAGACCGACACGATCTTGCGGTCGACACGCATACCCGCATACTCGGCTGCGCGCGGAGAATCACCGGTCACCGCTACCTCAAAGCCCCACTTCGTGGATCGGAGCACCCACCACAGAACCACGGCAACGGCGATGGCAATAAACAGTCCGATGTGAAGCCGACCCCAAAACCGTGGCAGGAAGGCGGTGTCTACGATGAACTTGCCGGACGGGAACGAGAGTCGTTCCGCGTTCCGCCAGAAGCTGACGGAGCTGAAGATGAGGTAGTTCATCGCGCTCAGCGCCACGAAGTTCAACATGAGCGTTGTAATGACCTCATCTGTGTTCAAGTAGGCGCGCGGCACCGCGGCCAACGCGGCCCAGAAGGCACCGGCGGCAACGCTCGCGAGGAGCGCGATGACGATGACAAGCGGGCCAAACAGGTAGTCACCCAGGACCAACGCGGTTCCGCTGCCGGCTATCGCTCCGATGATCAGCTGACCCTCGGCCCCGATATTCCAGATCTTCATCCGGAACGAAATCACGGCAGCGAGACCGGTGAGGATGAGCGGTGTCGCCAGCACCAACGTGCCGATCAACGGGAGTCTGCCGACGAAGCCTTTGTTGATGACCTCGTTGAAGGCCTCGACGGGGTCGTGTCCGGCTGCCAGCAGAATCACGCCACCGACCAAGATGCCAACGACCAACGACAGCACCGGAACGAGGAAACGCACAGTGCGAGGCGGCAAGGGCCTCGGTTCGGCAGCTATCTCTCGTGAGCCGATTGTGATGCTCATGGAAGCTCCACCTCGCGTCCGGCCATCATCATGCCGATCGTCTCCGGGTCGGCCTCGTGCGGCATCAGCCTGCCGATCACAGAACCCTCGTAGATGACCACGATCTCGTCTGAAAGAGCCAGAATCTCCTCGAGATCCTCCGAAATCATCAGGATCGCCGAACCCTTGTCGCGTTCTTCGAGCAGGAGTTTGCGGACGGCTTCAGTAGCTGCGACGTCGAGCCCCCGGGTCGGTGCCGCGGCCACAAGCGCTTTGGGGCGTTCGGATATCTCGCGAGCCAGGATGGCTCGTTGCAAGTTTCCGCCGGACAACAGACTGACCGGTAGTCCGGGACGCGCTCCGCGAATGTCAAAGCTATCCACGAGTTCGTTCGCCCGCTGGTCAATCGCCCGCCGCGATACCGCCGGCCCAGTAGCAACCGGAGGCACCCTGTAGGACTTGAGCGAGAGGTTCATTGCAAGCGGAAGCCCCCGGGCCAGACCGGTTCCCAGCCTGTCCTCGGGGACAAAGCCAAGCCCCAGCTTGATCCGATTTCGAACAGAGAGGTGGGTTATGTCGACGCCACCGAGGAAGACCTGGCCGGCCTTGACTGGCCGTAGCCCGGTCAATGCCTCTGCAAGTTCGCGTTGACCATTGCCGGAAACGCCGGCAACTCCGACGATCTGGCCGGTCCTTACCTCGAGGTCAACGTCTTGCACCGCCTCGAAACCGCGGTCTCCATCGGCCGTGAGGCCGGTAACCGACAACACCGGTTCACCCGGCACCGCGTCCTTCCTGGCCGGCATCGCTAGATCTCGTCCCACCATCATCCGGGCCAGCATGGCCGGGTCGGCATCATCTACCGCAACAGTTCCGACGTTCTTCCCGTCGCGTAGAACTGTGATCCGATCCGAGACCTCCATCACTTCGTCGAGCTTGTGCGAAACGAAGATGATCGCGCGTCCTTCGTCGGCCATCGACCTAATGGTTTCAAAGAGGCCGCGCGCTTCTTGCGGTGTCAGCACGGCCGTCGGTTCGTCCAGAATGAGGATCTTTACCCCGCGATACAGCAGACGGAGGATCTCGACCCGCTGCTCCTCACCGACGGAGAGCTGCCACACGCCCGCATCTGGAGCGACGGGCATGTTGTAGCGTTCGCCCAGTTCCGTCACCTTCTGTTCGAGTTCACGTCTGGAGGAGATGAACCTCGCTTCCGGATGCCCTAGCGCCAAGTTCTCCGCAACCGTGAAACGGTCGACCAGCCGGAAGTGCTGATAGACCATCCCGACGCCGTAGTCGAGCGCCGTGTGCGGCGAGCGCAGCTCGACTACCTCGCCGTCGATCCGCACCTCACCTCCATCGGGGCGATAGAGCCCCGCCAGGACCGAGCACAGCGTTGATTTGCCGGCACCGTTCTCACCGAGCAGCGCGTGGACTTCGCCCCAGCGAAGGTCGAAATCCACATGGTCATTGGCCAGGGCCCCGAAGAAACCCTTGGTGATCGAACTCAAGCGAGCTGCGTCTGCGGGCGAGTCCCCGCTGGGAGCATCGCGCGGAGCGCCCGCGTTTGGGGCGCCCCGCTGGTCGTCGCTATTCAAGCTGCCTTACCCCGGGATTTCTCCGATAATGCCTTCAACAAGCCACTGGCAGCACACGGTCCGCTCTTCAAAGGGAATCGTCCCACCCTCGGGGACGACCTCGTTCCCCTGGTTGTCCACGATCGGTCCCTTGAAGTAGTCGAACGTCCCGTCGATGATCTCCTGCTTTCGTTGCTCAACGAGGGCAATCGTTTCGTCTGACACCAAGTCCCCAAACGGCGACATGTCGATCATCCCGTCCTTGAGCCCTCCGTAGAAGAGCTGTGGTTCCCACGTACCGTCGACAAGAGCTTGCGCCTGAGCCAGGTAGTACGGCCCCCACTGGAACTCGAATGACGACAACCACGCGTTTGGTGTGCGCGCTGAAGCATCGATGCCGTAGTGGATGTATGGAAGACCGTTCTCCTCGGCCACGCTGCCGACGGCCGGTGAGTTCACTTCGGCAGCCAGCATGTCGACTCCGGCGTCGACAAGCGCTTGTGCCGCCTGCTGCTCGACGGTCGGGTCATACCAGCTGTTGATCCAAACGACCTGTACCTCGATGTCCGGGTTCATTTCGCGAGCACCAATGGTGAAGGCGTTGACGCCACGGACAACCTCTTCGATCGCAAACCCTCCTGGGTAGCCGATGAGAGCAATATCAGATAGCGAGCCGGCTACGAGGCCATCGAGATAGCGCCCGTCCTCTGTGGCTGCGTCATACGCACCGACGTTGTCGGCGGTCTGCCAACCAGCCCATGACACGAATTTGGTATCCGGGAAGTTGGGCGCCACCAGCATGACGTCCTCGTTGGCGTAGGTGGTGGTCACCACCATGTCGTAGCCCTGAGAGGCGAAGTCCTCGTAGGCTGCTTGGAACTCGGCGCCTGGGGATACGTTCTCCACAAACGTCGTCTCGACTTCGGGCAAGTTCTCGATCAGGTACAGGCGACCGTTTTCATGCTGCTGATTCCAGCCGCCGTCGTCGACCTCCCCGTCGTAGATGAATGCGATTCGCACCGGGTCGTCATCCATCGCGGCTGCAGTGGTCTCAGTCGCGGCAGTGGTCTCAGTTGCTGCCTCAGTGGTCTCGCCAGCTGCGGCCGTGGTCTCTGTGGCCGGGGCCGCGGTTGTCGCTTCCTCAGCGTCGTCGTCACCTCCGCACGCTGCGGCAATCACCGCCAGCACGAACAAGAGCATCAGCCATCGTCGGGATACAAGTCTCATCCTCAAGCCTCCCTCGCGGTTCTAGACAAGGCACCGAAGTGCTTGACCACGGTTCATCCTACTTGATCACATCTATGTCCGCCATATGCCCATTGGGTAACCCACGGCCAGTATCCGCGTCAGGACATCTTCTGTCCAAAACCCTGTGCCTCTCATTCAATACCATTTCCCTATGGATCAGAAAACGTTCAGGCGCGTCGCAAATCTAGAAACGGAAGCTTGGCGACGGAAGCGTTCGCGTCGATCACGTCCTCGGTCCCGAGGAGTGACCAGGAAACCGCCACCGCCGTGCCGGGTTCGCTGAGATCCTTCTCGATGTGCCCGAACGCGATCAGCTTGCCCACCGTCGGCGACCACGTGACACTTGTCGCCCGGCCAACTCCGCGTCCGTCGACCGTCACGGGCTTGGCCACCCACTCGACTCGCGTAGAAATGTTCGGGGCTATGCCTCGTTCGACATAGGCATCAATGATCTGGCGCCAATCGATCTCCAAACCCACCAGGGCACGTCTGGGTCCGCCGCTCTCCTGTTCCGCTACCAGTGCATCTCTGCCGATGAAATCCGGCTTCGCCAGATCGACCAGCCAGCCCATACCCAGCTCGAACGGAGAGGAGTAGAACTCTGGGTCCGACGCCGAGACAGTGTGCGAGCCGGTTGGGTCGGGACCGGCGTTGGCATAGTCCGGCCCGGGAATCATCAGACCAGCCTCCACTCGTGCAACGTCGATAGCCCACTCCCCACACGGGCGAATCCCGGACGCCTCGCCGGCTTCGGCGATTGCATCCCAAACCGGAGCGCCCCGATCGAACGGAGTCAGCAGCTCGTAGCCAAGCTCACCGGTAAACCCCTGCCGGGCTATCTCGACCGGGACACCGCCGACGGTCGCCGGCCGCAGCCGAGAGAAATCGAGATCAGACCAATCCTCACCGGTGGCCAACTCCAGCACCTCGCGGGACCGCGGTCCCTGGATGGCAAGGATTCCGAAGTCGTCGGTCACATCCTTGACCTCGATGTCATAGTCGCCGGATATCTCTCGGAACCATTCGACTGTGGGATCGCCCGTGAACCGGTACGACTCTTCACCGTCGCGAAACACGAGGCCGTCCGAAATGACCTTGCCGTCCTGGTTGCACCACGGCGTGTAGTAGATCGACCCAACCTGGAGACCAGCCGTGTCGCGGGGTATCACCCAGTCGACAAAGCGGGAGGCGTCCGGGCCCGAGACCTCGCATTTGCAGAGTGGTGACATGTCGCCCATTGCCACCGTCTCGCGGATGGCCCGCAGCTCGGCGTGGAAGTCGTCGTATACATCAACGACATGACAGAGATCCCAGTTGAAGTACCAAGGTGTTTCGCTGTGTCGTGCGGTTCGTCCGTGAAACGGTGTCCCGATCACGCCATCCGGTCGGAACCGGCTGGCTCGAGCGGCTTCCCAATGTGCGTTGCTCACCATGCGACTCCCTCTCCTCGCCGTCTGCAGGTTAGGTCGACGGCAAGGGAGCCGCACCGGCGATCACCTAGGATGACCGGGTGAGGAAACGGGTCTGGACCGCAATCGTCGTGTCCGGCTTCGGCTGGGGAACAGAAGGAGTCGCCACCAGAGCTGCGTTCAATCAGAACGTCGCTCCGTATCCCCTGGCCATGTTCCGCGCAGTGATTGCCGCCGTCGGCTCTTTCGTGTTCCTCGCCGCAACCGGCAGGCTCAATGCTCCAGACAGGGTGCTTTGGCGGCAGGGCGCGGTGCAGGGGATCATTCACCTCGCCGGTCCGTTCCTATTCCTCACCTTCGCCTACCAGCACGCCTCGGCTGGTTTCATCTCGCTGCTCGTCGCCATGGTGCCCCTGGCAACTGCCATGCTTGCTCACATCTTCCTACCCAAGGAGCATCTGGGGCCCCGTCTGGTCGGCGGCTTCGTCATCGCAGCGCTTGGCACTGCGGTCCTCATTGCCTCCGGCGAGAGCGGTCTGGCAACCGGCGGCGAACCGCTGCTGGGTTCGGTTCTTGCACTAGGTGCTGTTCTCTGCATTGCAGGAAGTGCGGTATACGCTCGGCGCGACGCCGGTCGCTACGACCCGACCGAATTGACCGCATGGCAGATGGGCTTCGGGGCTGTCATCCTCGTGGTCATCGTTCCCTTCATCGGTGATGTGCGATTCGACCTCGGGCTCGAGGCGTGGGCGTTGTTGATATTCCTGGCCGTCGGTTCAACGGTGATCCCCTACTTTGCGTTCTTCTGGGCGACCAGCCACGCGTCCGCAACGCTGGTATCGCTGAGCGGATACGTCGCCCCACTGGTCGCCGTGATCCTGGGCGTCGTCCTGCTCGACGAGCAAATCCAAACCAGCATTGCGATCGGCGGCTTGCTCATCCTGAGCGGTGTTGTCATCGCCGATCGCGCGGAACGCGAGACTGTCGACGAGGCTTCAGTCGATCAATCGCTGCCGTCGTAGAGCATCCAGATCAAACGGGTGATCCTCGATGGTCACGCCATCTCGAGTTGGTCGTGCGGTTGGGCGATCGCTCAACGGCTGCCAGATGACCTCATGGATGTCGAACAGCGCCAAGCGTGTCCCGTCGTCGGTGAACCTGTTCTCGCCGGTGCCGATACACACGACGTCGTTTAGGTGCTGCCACTCGGGATCTTGCGTCTGGTGCCGTGCCGCCACCGTCACCTTGGTACGGTCGTCCAACGGTTCTACGCCACGCGGATAGGGACACCCGACACCGCGGTACTCGACACTCACCGCTGTCCCATCAGCCAGCAGAATCACGCCGCGGGCATCGGTGAGGAAGCGTCCGTCACTTCGTTGCCGCGAAGCATTGATCCCCCGGAACCGGCCGGTGATGGCACCCTCGACTTGGCCTTCGACATAGGCGAAGCCCTCGCTCTCGTGGCCGTCGGGTGGCAGCGGTACCCGCCACCGCTCCCGGTACTCCCAGACCAGCGAGTAGATGAGCTTCGTGTTCAGACCGGCCATGACAGATCCTTGTTCGGCGGGAAGAGGAGCCTATGGGTGGCCGTCGTCGCCGTCAAAGAAGCCTGCCGACGAGAATGTGGCCCGTGGACGTGTCGCGGTATCTGAGCCGAATCGGGCTCGACGGCCCCGGTCGAGTCGATCTCGAGTCACTCGAGCGGCTGCAGCGTGCCCACCTCACTGCGGTACCGTTCGAGAACCTCCATGTGTTTCACCGTCTCGGGGTGCGGACGGACACGGCCTGGTCCGTTCCCAAGATCGTCGACCGCGGGCGCGGCGGGTGGTGCTTCGAGCTGAATGGGGCCTTTGGTGCGTTGCTCGAAGCTCTCGGCTATGCGATCACCCGCTACGCAGCCGTCGTGCTGTTGGAGGGCGACGACGGACACGCCAGCCACCTCGTGCTGAAGGTGGATCTGGATCGCCCCTATTTGGTGGATGTCGGCTTCGGTGACGCGTTCATCCGACCGCTTCCGCTGGACGATCCGGGCCCGCACGACGGTGGTACCGGCCTCTATTCCTTCCGGACCACAGGCGATGAGACAACCCTGATGGAAATGAGCTCAGGCGACGCTTCCCAGCCCGTCTATCGCTTCACCCACACCCCGTGCGATCTGCCGTCGTTTGACTACCAGTCCACGCGCCTCCAAACCGACTTGTCACTCAAATGGACCAAGTCGAGGATCGCAACCCGCCTCCTGGATGGCGGACCCGACCGGGTGACACTGCTCCACGACAAGCTACGCCTGCGGCGCGATGGCGTTTGGGAAGACCATCCGGTGGCCCCGCATGCCTGGGAAGAAACGCTATCCGAGTGGTTCGACCTGACGATTCCAGGTGCCGCCGACGGCGCCACCCGATCCGGCTAGTGCCGGCTGAGCCCGGCAAGGACATCATCGACGATCTGCTCCACCAGCTTCCGGTCGTTGTCGGCGTGATAGATGAACCGGCGATAGAACAACGGCGCCGACAACAGATCGATCACGTAGTCGAGGTCTACATCCACCGGGATGTCGCCGCGTTGTTGACCGAGCTCCAGGACGGTCCGCATCGGCACACGGCGGTGTCGGGTCAGCTCACGATGGAACGCCGCCACCTCCCCGTCGCGTTCGGCGGCGTCGATGAGGCTGGGGAGGATGCGTGCCCACGGGCTGTTGCCGAGCCCTGCGGTGAGCCGTGTCAACAGGGTTACTAGGTCGTCACGGGTGACACCGGTGTTGGGCGTCTCTTGCGGCTGCACCACAGACCGGTAGGCGTCGATACATAGTTGCTCGCGGCTCGGCCAGTGGCGATAGATAGTGCTCTTGGCGACTCCAGAAGCCGCGGCGACTCCCTCGATGCTCGTGTTGGCAAAGCCGCGCTGCACGAGTAGCTCAGCTGTCGCTTCGAGTACCCGCCGTCGCGTTGCCACGATTCTCGGGTCCCCCGAGATTTCAGTATCTGTCTTTGTCGGCTGTGCTGTCATCCGGTGTGCCTATCCCCGCGCCGATGCATTGATTCTGCGATACAGATATGATACGGTACCGTTCGATAACTCGACTCGGGCGCGTTGTGCTATAGGAGAGGGTAGTCCGAACCGCCAACGAATCAAGCTATGCGGAGAAGCCGCACCAGCAAGACAAAACGATACGTGTACGTTCTATAGGTGTGACCTCGAGCTGATCGGGAGGGAAGCGTGACCAGCAACACTGATGCCTCGGCGCTCAACGAATGGGATGTAGAAGGTGAGGAGCGGCTCTATCGGACGCTCCATAAGTACTGGCACCCGGTCATGTATGCCGCCGACCTGACCGACCAACCGCAGCGCGTGATTCTTCTGGAAACGCTTGTTGTCGTAGTGCGGCTCGGCAATGAGGTCCGCGCATTTGCTGATCGATGCGCCCACCGCGGTACTGCGGTCTCGCTCGGGTGGGTCGAAGGCGACTGCTTGCGCTGCCCCTATCACGGCTGGCTATATGACGCCGATGGTCAATGCATCGAATACCCCTCCCGTGATGATGTGGCCATCTCGCCTGCCGCTCGCTTGGAGCGTTTTCACGCGGCCGAGGAGAACGGTCTGATCTATGTCTGTCTGGCGGACGAACCGCGTTTCCCGATACCGGCCTTCCCCGAGTTCGGCGATCCGGCCTACCGGGTCGTATCGATCCCCGAGTACGACTGGGAGGTGGGTGCGGCGCGGCGCACCGAGAACTTCGTCGACTTCTCGCACTTCGCCTGGGTTCACGATGGGGTGCTCGCCAGCCGTGACCAGCCGTTGGTCCCAGACCATGTCGTGACCCGGGAGGACGGCGAGCTGAGGACCCAGATCGTCGTTGAGGAGCCGGCGGGCACTGAGAAGACTTCGACCATCGAGGGCGTCGACAGCGCTGCCACCAACATCCCCGGCGCTCGCAACTACCGGATCGCGATTCCGTTCACCGTCTGGCTGCAGCAGGAAGTGCCAGGCGATCAGAGGTTCGTGCTGTTCATGGCTTGTCAACCGCTCGGCCCGAAACGCTGTCGGAGCTTCACCTTCAACGCACGGACCTTCGCCCACGACGAGCCCGATGAGACCTACGTCAAGTTCCAGCAGAAGGTCATCGAGCAGGACCGCCCGATCGCCGAGTCACAGCGGCCGGAGGAGCTACCGGTAGATCTGCGCGAAGAAATGTACGTGAGGGGAGCCGACCAAGTCTCGGTGGAGTACCGGAGGTGGCTGCTCGAACTGGTTCAAGAATCCGAGGGAGAAAGGACCTACGACTGATGGCAACCGACTACGCAGCCATACGCGAAGCGATCGTTGACGGCGACGCCGACACCGCCGCGGCCCTGGGCCGGGACGTAGCCGAGACTGCCGAAAACGCGTTAGAGGCTGTCGACACAGCGGCGACGGTCATCAGAGAGGTGGGTGACCGGTTCGGAGCGGGAGAGATCTACCTGCCGGAAATGGTGTTGGCGGCAGAGGCGATGCAAGCATTCATGGACGAGGTCACCCCGCGGCTCGAAGCCGAGGCGCAACGGAGCGGGGAAAGCCGCGAAACGGCCAAGGTGGTGATCGGGACTGTCAAGGGCGATATCCACAGCATAGGCAAGAACATCGTGGCAACGATGCTCAGTGCCTCGGGTTACGAGATCATCGACCTCGGCGTCAACGTCGTACCGATGGACGCCATCAGCGAAGCCGATCGGACAGGTGCATCGATCATTGGCCTCTCGGCATTGATGACCACGTCGATGCCCTACCAGAAGGAAGTTGTCTCACTGTTGACGGAGCTCGATCGACGGAACGACTACTGGGTCATCGTTGGCGGTGGGCCGGTCACCAGCGACTACGCCGACGAAATCGGATCCAACGGCTGGGCGCCGGACGCCGCGGCAGCAGTGCAGCTATGTGATCGGATGATGTCGAGCGGCACCGGTCCGGCCACAGCGCCATTCATCGGGAAGGAAGAAGAATGAAGCTCGATCTCGACCGCATTCTCGACGTCCTCGACAAGGCACACACCGGCCCTGTCTACAACGAGAGAACGTTCAATCTGGAAGTCGTCGCAAAGACGATCCAGGAGAAAGTCGCACAGTACGGGCTCACTGGAACGTGCGACCCCGCCAACCCGATTCCTGCAGACGACGACCTAGCCGATCGTTTCTACCAAGCCGGCTTCGACGCCGCGGTTGATATCGGCCTCCTTTGCGCCGACACCAACCGGACGATCCGGCTGTCGGCAGCCGAGTTGCAGGCAGGGCTCGATGCGGCCCCCAGCGAGTTCTGGTTGGGCTCCGGTGATCAGCGGGTGCACTACCGCCATCGCGAACTCGACGACCCGACTCCTCCGGTGTGGACTGCGCCGCTCAGCATTGCCGTGGCCGAGGATGCCTTCGTTCCCATGGTCGAAGCTTTCGCCAGGGTCCCGGTTATCGACGTGTTGCAGGGTCCGTCTCTGGAAACAATCCACGGCCGCCCCCTGCGATCGGGCTCGCCATATGAACACATAGCGGGGCGCTATCAGGCCGACCTCATGCACGAGGGTCTCCGGCGCGCCGGTCGCGAAGGCATGCCTCTGGAGGCGATTGCCACCTCGACCACCCACATCGGCGTGCTCGGGGGGTACGGCGTCGAGGGCGGCTACAGCCGCGACAGCGACATCGTGACCATCCTTTCGATTGCCGACTTCTGGACGTCATACGAGTCGCTGTTCAAGATGACGCAGGTCTATGTGACCGGAGGCGGTTTCATCAACGGAGCCACGTGGGTCATGCTGGGTGGCTATGCGGGCGGACCAGAAGGAACGGCCGTCGCCTGCATTGCGTACACGCTGCTCATGATCAGCGTCTTTCAGGGGGCTCGGGGTGGCGTACCCCCGTTCGATCTCGCCTACATGGGAAACACCGGTGGCCGCGCCCAGTGGGCGCTCAGCATGTTCGATCAAGCAGTGACCCGCAACACGCACGTCGTGCTGCAATCGGTGGTCAACCAGGTGACCGGGCCCGGGACCAAGGAGCTTCTGTACGAGAGCATCGTGGGCCTGACGAACATCGCAGTCAGTGGAACCGCCAACTCCGTCGGGGTTCGCTCGGCCGGTGGACGGCTCACGAACTACCTGACGCCGCTGGAGAACCAGTTCGCCGGCGAGGTCTACAAGGCTGCCGCTGGGATGTCCCGCGAGCAGGGCAATGAGATCGTCAAGCGCTTCATGCCCAAGTACGCGGCGGTCTTGTCTACGCCTCCTGATGGCAGGCCGTTCCAGGAGTTGTACAACCTGGATACGTTGCAGCCGATCGCCGAGTGGCGGCAGATGTATGAGGAGGTCAAAGCGGAGGCGATCGATGCGGGATTGCCGATGGACTAGCTCGGCAGCTCTGCCAACTAGAACGTGGGCGGCGTGTTGACAAAAAGGAACCTGGCAACGGCATCGCCGACGTTCCGCCACTCGTGTGGGGTGGCCGCCGGATAGGTGTATGCATCCCCGGCTCCGAGTTGTACCGGCTCGTGGTCTTCGAGGGCAACTGAAATCGAGCCCTGCAGCACGTAGATCATTTCCTCACCATCGTGGGCGAGCTGACAACCCGATTCGGACCCCGGCTGCGCCGTGATGATATTGGTCTCGAGCTGGTGGCCGTGTCCTTCGACCAGGAAACATGCGGTCGTCCCTTCGCCAAGCTCGTAGCAGCGAGTGGCATCGCCACGGACAAGACTGACGTCTGCAGACGTCGCCGGCTGCAGCAGCTCCTGTGCGGTTGTGCCCAGCGCGGCTGCGACCTGATGCAGGGCCAAGAGGCTCGGCATTGCCTTGCCGTTCTCGAGTTGGCTGAGGAATGGTTGGGAGAGCCCGCACTGATCGGCAAGCTGCTGCAACGTCAGGCCCCTCCCCTTGCGACGCTCCCGCAGCGCCTGACCAAGCGATTGAGCCAGCTCCTGGCTATCTACGTCCGTGTTGAGCTCGTTGTCCGCCCGTTCCGAGCGCTGTTTAGTAGTCATAGCAATAATTGATTCTACCAAAGAATGCCTCTCCGTCTGCGGACTGCGGGATTCAGTAACTAGTCACTATCCCTGCCAGCGCATGAATTCGTTCAATCCTGCGGCTAGATGAGGTCTGTCCGCCATGGCTGTAAGAGAGGTTCGAGACCGGCGCGTGCGATCAGTTCTTCTGACCGACGCTGCGCCTCTTCCATGATCGCCCGCTCGTCGACCAGGGTGCAGTGGCCGTTCTCGTAGATGATTCGTCCGTCGACGATGTTGTAGATCACGTCGGATCCTCGGGCGGAATACGCCAGGGCTGCAACAGTGCGGTGGCGCGGCGTGAGGTGGGGTTGCTCGAGATCTACGACAACGATGTCGGCAAGCTTCCCGGGTTCGAGCGAACCGACGTCTACACCCAAGTAGCGAGCCCCTTCCAGGGTGGCTAGCTCCATGGCCTCCTCACCGTTGGAGACTGTGGGCTCCAGGCTGTGCACCCGTTGCAGCAGGATCGCTTGCTTCATGCACTCGAACATGTCCTGGCGATGGTTGCAGCAGGGCCCGTCTGTACCCAGCCCGACGGGTGCGTTGCTGGCACGCAGATCGCGCAGCCGCATCACACCAAGGCCGATGTACTCATGCGAGATAGGGCAGTAGGCGATGCCGGTTTCCGTTTCCCCGACATGCGCGATTTCGTCGTCGTCTAGATAGATCCCATGGGCCAGAGTTGCCTCGGGACCGAGTAGACCTTCTCGATATAGCCACTCGACCGGGCGAATCCCATATTCGTCGACATAGGTTGGCGGGTCCTCTTTGCGTTCCGAGCAATGCGTGTGCCACCCCGTCCCCCGCTTTCGGGCCAACTCGACGCTACGACGCACGAGGTCTTGATCGTTGTAGATGACATTGACCGGTGCCGGCCACACTCCGACCAACCCACCAGGAGGGTAGGCGTCGATGGCGGCGTCGGTTATCTCGATTTCTTCATCGTTGGAGTACTGGAACAGAGCACCGGCAAGATTGAAGCGACGAGCGACCTCCGTGGCTTCTCCCATGATCCCGCGGGCAACCGCTCCGCGGAGACCGACGGTTTCGATTGCACCGGCGACGGCCAACGTTGTGTCGAGATCCGTCGGGGCATAGTGATTGTCAACGACGGCAGTGGTCCCGGCACGGGCGGCTTCGACCGCGCCTAGCAGAGCGCCGATGCGGGCTTCGTCGGGGGTGATGTTCGTGCTGAACGGCCACATGAAGTCCGTAAGCCATGTCCACAGAGGCATTCCTTCGCCAAGACCGCGGGCCAGGCCTTGGAAGAGGTGGTTGTGTGTGTCGATGAGCCCCGGAATGACGGCTCTTCCCGAGCAGTCGATAGTTCGTACAGGTTCGTAGTGGTTCAGTTCGTCGTCGGGACCGACGGCAACGATTCGGTTGCCGCGCACCGCAACCGAGCCCGGTTCGATCACCCGGCGGTCCTCATCAACGGTGACAACCGATCCCGACTTCAGCAGAAGATCACAGGCTTCGGAGTTGGACACAAGAGCTCCTTTCGGCCTTACCTATCGCGGTTCCCCTCCCTCGACCCTATCGACGGCCCGCCTGCTCCGCGGGGCGGCCACCGCTACTCTCGCCGTGCATCAGCTCGTAGAGACGCTCCGGGGTGACAGGTATCTCGGTTATGCGCACCCCGGTCGCGTCGGCAATGGCATTCGCCACGGCGGGCGCCGGCCCGTGGATGGGGTGCTCGCCGACTCCTTTTGCCCCGAAGGGCCCAATCGGGTCGGGCTCCTGCACCAGGGATACGCGAATCGGTGGCGTGTCGAGGATGGTTGGCATGTGGTAATCGACGAAGTTCGGATTTCGGATCGTTCCGGTGTCGATGATCATCTCCTCCCAAAGACCGGCACCAAGACCCTGGGCGACACCACCCTCGATCTGGCCTTCGACTGCCATTGGATTTATAGCTCTCCCGACATCGTGGCAGGCCGTGTAGTCGACGACTCGCGTCTGGCCGGTGTCGGGATCTACTTCCACTTCTGCGACATGCGTAGCAAACGCGTATCCCGACGACCACTCCTCGGTATAGCCGGAGCCGATCTGCGGGTCGTGGGGTTTGCTGGCATGCCAGGACCCGGCTCCCACCAGCGGTCCTCCAAACGAATACATGGACATGCCGGCGATGGCTGCGTAATCGAGAGCGCTATCGGCGTCACCCTCCCGAAACGCGGTGCCGCGCCGCACAATGACCTCCTCAGGCGAACAACCCAATGCTTCGGCAGAACGCTGTCGAATCTGCCGTCTCAGATCTTCAGCGGCCAGACGTACTGCGCTGCCGGTGTCGAACAAGGTCCTACTGGCAATCGAACCAAGGTCAAAAGCGGCGGAGTCGGTGTCGGCTGCACCGATGCCGACGCGGTCGGGAGGCAACTCCAGAGCCTCGGCGGCGATCTGGGTGAGCCCCGTGTACGTTCCGGTGCCAATGTCGACCGCGCCGGTGGTCACGGTCACAGTGCCATCCTCGTTCAGTCGAATCGAAGCCGACGACGAGAGCAGGCCACCGCTCGCCATTCGGATGTTCGACACACCGATGCCCCGGTTCACCGCCGGATTGGCCCGCTTCGCCCAATAGCCGGCATCCTCGAGGGCCTTCTCCATAGTCTGCCGGATGCGCACATCCTCGACAGGCTGGCCGCTCATAAGCACATACCCGTCGGTCATCAGGTTGTTGAGCCGAAACTCCGCCGGATCGATCCCGAGCTCTCGCGCCAGCTCGTTGAGGAGGCTCTCCAGCGCGTACATCACCTGCAGCGCGCCATATCCGCGCATGCAGCCATAGTCCGGGTTGTTGGTGTACACAGCCCGGGCCCGGCCCCTGATTGCCGGGAAACGGTAAACGCCTTCGCAGTAGTTCAGGGAGTGGGTTGCGGTCCCAACGACCTCATCCGCGTAGGCGCCGGCATCCGCAACGATGTCGAACTCGCCTGCGACCAGGGCGCCATCCTGCATGGCCCCGATCCTCGCCTCGACCTTGTATGGCGCCCGCGCCTTGGCCGCAAAGAACTCCTCTTCACGGGTCATAGCCAGCCGAACCGCCTGACCGGTCTTCTGAGCCAGCAGCGCACACAATGGCTCGAGGTTGGCGCCCAACTTGCCGCCGAACCCGCCCCCCAGCCCCATCGCGACCAGCCTCACTTGGTGCGCGGGCAAACCCAGCGCGGCGCTCACTTCGCCGTGGCAAACACTGAGTTGCTGGGTTGCTGTCCACACCGTGAGCAGCCCGCGATCATCAAAACCTGCAACACAGGCGTGCGGTTCGATCGCCCCATGATTGCCGGGCGGGGTTCGATAGATTCCTTCGACCACGACGTCTGCCCGCGCCATCGCCGTCGCGGCGTCGCCACGCTCCAGCCGAGCATCCATGCATACGTTGCCGTAGCGGATGTATGGATTGACGGCGTGGTAGTCGCCGACCTCGGGGTGGATCAGATTGGCATCGCCTGCGAGGGCATCACCGGTCTCGAGCAACGGGGGCAAGTCTTCGTAGACGACGTCGATTAGCGCAACTGCTTCCGACGCGGTTTGCTCCGACACCGCTGCGACGGCTGCCACGTGCTCGCCAACGTACCTGACCTCCTGCTTCGCCAGAATCGTCTTGTCCCACAGGAACAACCCATACCGATGGTCGGGGGCATCGTCGCCGGTGATCACTGCCTCTACCCCCGCCAGTGATTCAGCCCGACTCGTATCAATTGACACGATGCGAGCGCGCGGTCGGTCGCTGAACAGCACCTTGGCGTGGAGCACGCCCCGCGGATAGAAGTCGGTGCTGTACTTGGTGGCACCGATCACCTTGGCATGACTGTCGATCCGGGTGATCGACTGTCCTATCGCCTCGTATCTCTGGTCACGCCGCGTCGGAGCCGTTTGAGCACCCGGCTCCTGGTCGCGAATGGTCATTACGCGGGATGCATCAGAGAATGGAGCCGTTCCGGTGACACGGGTATCTCGGTGATGCGAACTCCGGTGGCATCGGCGATGGCGTTGGCCAGAGCAGGAGCTGGGCCCAGGATGGGATGCTCTCCTATTCCCTTAGCT
>JASJAS010000061.1 GCA_030066875.1 Acidimicrobiia bacterium
TATGAGCTTCGAGCATCAAAGGGGCGAGGAAGTGGTCGCAGAACTGGCCGTAGGCAGTCCAGATGCCCTTGTCGCCGAAATGATCGATCGACCCGACGTCGATGATGACGGGTCGGGTCCCGACAAAGACGACGTTGAACGCGGAGGCGTCCTTGAGAATGAAGCCCTCGGCAAGTGCTGCGAGATTCGCGTCCAGCGTCACCAGCGCGGCCGCGCGCAACATGGCGAACGACCATTCGGCGGGGTAGTTGATGAGGGGAAGTCGCCTTGACTCGATAAAGGCCGCGTCGGGAGTGCCTGCAGGAGCTTCCACGTCGCCGACCGGCCAGTTCTCGACGAACAGCCCCGAGGAAACGAGTTGGTCCATCAACCCCGCATCGCGCGCCGCGCGATCGACTTCCGCGGCTGCGTCGGAGAGACCGCGCACTACCCGACCATCGGCATAGAACACCCGGGACTCAGGATCTCGGAATGACCCCGCTTCGATCATTCTGACTGCGTCAGCTGGTCAGCCGTCTCCTCGACGTCGGCGCGCTCCTCGTCTGCGGGAGCGTCCTTGGTACTGCGTTTCTTCAGCCGGTTCATCCGCATCTTGGCGGCCGCGGCGACGCCGGCGGTCCCGGCGAGCGCCAACTGCATGAGTGTCGCACCGGTTCCCGGATCGAGGTATGCAACAAGACTATCGATCATCAACCTTCCTTCTCAGTACTTCCTCATCGGCTTCCCGGTGTGACAAGTCAACTGATTCCTACCGTTCCTCGGCTGCCGCGAGCAGCGATGACGCATCAAAGACGGTTCCTCGGTAGCCGTCCGGAACCATCATCCGTCGATCTTCCAGCAACTCGAACTCGGTGTCGAGGGCGCAGTTGGTGACCATCCTTGTGCCGTTCACCGGGGTGATGGTCGGGTATACATCTGCACCGCAGCCCGGGAGCCGATACGCACTGAAGATACTGAGACGCTCATGAACCCATTCAGCGGGCCACTCCTCGGGGGGGACAGAAGACGTCACGGCAGTGTCCGAGCCGTGGTCGGCGGTGATCATTACCACAGTATCGCTGCGATCCTCGAGGATTCGATCCAGCGATTCGAGCACCATCGTGTTGGTGCACACGACCTGCTGGCTGTAGTAGCCCCGACGACTCTCGATGTTGTCGGCCCACGGCAGTATCGAGCGGCGAGGGTCGACCGGCAGACGATCGCAGTTTTCGTCGAGCAAATAAGGTGGATGAGGCAGGATGATGTGCGCAACCGTCAGACGAGGCGTGCCGTCGACTCGATCGGCGGACACGATTTCGGGCAATGCCTCGAGGTCCGACTCAGAGAGGGTACTGAAAGGATGAGGCCGGGCTCGAGCTATGAGCGGCGCAAAGATCGAAGTCTGACCTAGGTTCCAGATGATCCGCTCGGCAACCCCGTCCCGCCAGCACCTGTCGACGGCGGCCCCGCAGTATGAACCCGCCCAGGAGTTCTCCACGAACGCAATCTCATAACCGGCCTCACGAAACACTTGCAGCATCGCCGGATCACCGGCCAGCCCCACCCGGACGGCCTTCTTCTCATCACTGCTGATGTCGCCCACATCCAACACGTAGTCGAGGTTGAGCATGCTCGAAAGCGACGCATACGTGATGTTGTAGTTGGCATTCGCCCGGTTAGCCACGCTGAACCCGCGGCGGCGCAACTCGTCTTCAAACGGTGCGTTGTCGAAAGCGAAGTCGTTGCGGAGTATGTCGGATCTCGTGTAGCCGTCAAGCACCAACAGCACCACGTCTGGGGCGTCCGCCGCTGCCTGTCCGCGCGCCGACAGGTGTCCGGTCGCCTTGAGCGGCGCAGCAGCCAGCGCCAACACGATCACGGCGACGACGGCGCTTGCTCCGATCAGCGCAGCGAAGGCGAAGTCATTTCCCAGCCTGGTCGCAATGGCAATCGCCGCGACGGCAATTGCCACGGGGACGACGTCGGATAGGAGGCGCATGCCAGTGGCCGAGGCCATGTTGCGCCCGACGTAAGTCAGCGCCGGCCAGTGAAACAGCATGAGGACCACCACACTTGCGACCGAGAGCGCCCAGCGAACCCGGCGGGTGAACCCGCGCGACAGTACTGCTGCAATGAGGACGGCGATGATCAACACAGCCGCGGTCATGACAACCACATAGTCCATCCGTGCCGGCAGCGGATCATTCGCGACGGCCCACACGAGGCCCGGAGTCAGGGCGGCTGCGATTAATGGAATCGCCCAGAAAGCAACGGCACGGTCCTGCGGTGCCGATTCCTCATCTGACTGTGCGAGCCGGTGGGAGCCCATGATCCTTCCTCACAGGTGGCCGGACTAGCCGTCGCCACCAAACCCGAGCAGTCGTTCCCGATGCAAGGACCGGGAGCCGCTGATCAGGCCGGTAATCGCTAGAAACCAGGCTATGACCCCGACACTGAATCCGGCAATGACCGGGTTGATGAGCAGTCCGCTGGAAATCCCGTAGGCGGCAAAGATCACCGGTAGCGACACCAGAGTTGCCGCCTGCTGGGCAGCAGCCGTGCTCCGCACCCGGGACGAAACCCAGAGAATCACCGAGAGGGCCATGGCGATGAACGGTGGGACCACCCAGATAATCAATACCCACCAGCCGGGAGTCGGGAAGAACCAGCCGCCAACCAGCGGACCCACCCGGACGTTGACCAGCACCGAGTAGATCGCAAAACCGACTGCTGTGGCCAAGAAACCGGGGACCAGGCTTGCCAGCATCTTGCCGAGGAAGATCTCGCGTTCTGTCAGCGGGGAATGTGCGAGAAACTCCCCGGTCCCTCGCTCGCGCTCGCCGACGATGGCATGAGCTCCCACCGCGGACGAGATCGTGAGGGGAACCACGATCGCCACAGGGGCGAGAAGATAGACGGCGAGCATGTAGGCAGCGCGAGCGGCCGGGGTATCGCCGATCACATTGTCTTGAACTGGGCCCGGCAGCGATTGAAGAACCTCTCCGATCTTGTTCACCAGATCGGAACTCGTCGTCGAAGTCACGATCGTGAGAAGCAGGTAGGGGAGGGCGATGAAGAAGACCGCCGCGAGGAACCCCATCGGGATCCAGTAGTCCTTGCTCTTGAAGAGGCGGCGCAGATCGATCTTGGCAACGGTGAGCATGCGGTCGAATCTCATGCGCTCTCCCGCAACGAGCGCTGCATTTCGAAGTAGAGGGTTTCCAGCGTGGGGTTGTCCGGTTGAACGCGGGTGATGCGAGCTCCTGCGGCGACGAGCTGGGCGACAACGTCTGGCAGGCGATCGAGGTCGGTGAGGCGAATGTGCAGTGCTCCGTTCCAGTCTGCCGAGACGACATCGGCGTGATCCTCGAGAAGACGCAGTACCGACCTGTCCTCAGCGTCGATCACGACGGAAGGGTTGGTGACGAACTGGCCGGCAAGGTCCTCCTGGCTGCCGACGATCCGAGCCCGACCCGCTGCCATCAGTACAACCTGATCGGCGACTCCTTCGGCCTCGTGCAAGAGATGGGTACACAGCACAATTGTCCTTCCGCGGCCGGCCAGTTCCCTGATGAGATTGAGAACGGCCCTGGCGGATTCCGGATCGAGTCCTGCGGTGGGTTCATCGAGCAGCAGAACCTCGGGATCGTGGAGGACGGCACGGGCCAGAGCCAGCCGCGTGCGCATTCCGGTCGAATAGCCACCGACATCGAGATCGAGCGCATGGTCGATGCCAAACCGTTCCGCCGCGGGTCGGATCGCGGCGTGATCGGCGCCGAAGATGTCGGCCGTGAACACCAGGTTGTCCCATCCGCTCAGGCGGTCGTATAACGCCGGCTTTGGAGGCACGACCGCGCTGCGGGCGCGCACCTCGTCGCCGTCGACTCGAGGGTCGAGGCCGAGCACCGAGATGGTGCCGTCATCGGAGCTGAGCGCACCGGTGGCTAGCCGCACGGTCGTTGTCTTGCCGGCGCCGTTGGGTCCGAGCAACACCGTGATCGAGCCGAGGGGTACTTCGAGGCTCAGGTCGTTGACTGCTGTGATCGCGCCGAACCGGCGGGTTACGTGGGAGAACTCGATAGCTGAGGGCATACGCTCGCTTATCGGTTCGGCCGTCCCGAATCTGAACGATCAGTTGTTCAGGCCAGGGCGAAGAATGCACCCGTTAGTGGGGGCACTGTGATCCGGATCGAGTTGGCGAAGCCGTGGCTGGGCACGGCCTCCGTAGCGAGGTTTCCTTCGTTGAGGACCCCGCTGCCCCCATACCGGCCGTTGTCGCCGTTGAGCACTTCGATCCAGTCGCCCGCGGCCGGTACACCCAGGCGGTAGTCCTGGCGGGGAACCGGGGTGAAGTTCGCGACGAAGAGAACGGGAGATCCCTCCCTCCCGTGCCGGATGAATGCAAACACACTGTTGGCGTCGTCGTCGCCGACCACCCACTGAAAACCATCCGGCTCGTTGTCTTGCTGATGGAGCGCCGGTTGGTTCCGCATCATCTCGTTGAGATCGCTCACCCAGCGGGATACGCCGCGGTGCTCGTCGTACTGCAGGAGCGCCCAGTTCAGCTCCTTCTCGTGGTTCCATTCATCTGGCACGGCGAACTCGCCGCCCATGAAGAGAAGCTTCTTGCCCGGCTGGGCCCACTGGTACGCGTAGAGGAGTCGCAGCCCGGCCAGCTGTTGCCAGCGGTCGCCGGGCTGCTTGGTGAGTAGGGATCCCTTGCCGTGGACGACCTCGTCGTGAGAAAGCGGGAGGGTGAAGTTCTCGTTGAAGGCGTAGACCATCCGGAAGCTGAGCACCGAGTGGTGGTAGGAGCGATGCACGGGGTCTCTGGCGATATAGGCGAGGGTGTCATTCATCCAGCCCATGTCCCACTTCTGCCCGAAGCCGATGCCGCCGATGTCGGTCGGGCGGGTCACCATGGGAAACGCAGTCGACTCCTCGGCGTACATCTGGATATCGGGATGTCTCGCATAGGCTGCCCGGTTGATGAGCTTGAGTAGCGAGATAGCTCCGAGGTTCTCCCGGCCGCCGAACTCGTTGGGGATCCATTCACCCTCTTTACGGGAGTAGTCGCGGTACAACATCGACGCCACAGCATCGACTCTGATGCCGTCGGCGTGATACTTGTCCAACCAGAACAGCGCGCTCGACAGCAAGAAGCTGCGGACTTCGTATCGGTCGTAGTTGAAGATGAGGCTGTCCCAATCGGGGTGATAACCCATCTTCGGGTCAGCATGCTCGTAGAGGTGGGTTCCGTCGAAGGTAGCCAACCCATGGGCATCTCCGGGGAAGTGCGAAGGCACCCAATCGAGGATGACCCCGACGTCGTTCTGGTGTAGATGGTCGATCAGGTACATGAGGTCCTGGGGGGTGCCATAACGGGCGGTCGGCGCGAAGTAGCTGGTCGTTTGATATCCCCACGATCCATAGAACGGGTGCTCCATCACCGGGAGCAGTTCGACGTGGGTGAAGCCCATCTCCTTTACGTAGTCTGCGAGTTGATGAGCCATCGCCCGATAGCCGCCAGGTTCGTAGCGCCACGACCCCAGATGGACCTCGTATATCGAGATGGGTGCGTCGATTGCGTTCTTGCCGGCGCGCGACTCCATCCATTCGGAGTCGTTCCACTTGTAGTCCAATTCCCAGACGACGGATCCGGTTGCCGGCGGTTCCTCCGCACGGAATGCGAATGGATCGGCCTTGTCGTGTGGGAGGCCGCCATCCGCAGGGACGATCCGATACTTGTAGGTATCTCCGAGTCCGATGTCGGGAATACTCCCGCTCCACACGCCGGACTTGTCCGGGTTGAGCGCCCAGCCGTCGGTCCAGCTGTTGAAGTCGCCGACAACCTCGATGCGGCGAGCCGAGGGTGCCCACACCCTGAAGGTGGTGGCGTCGCCGTCGAAGTGTGCGCCGAGGACGTCGTACAGAGAGGTGTGGGTTCCGCCGTTGAACGACCACCGATCGTCGTCCGTCATTGGTCGAGTTCTGCCTGCCATCGCAGCAACCTACCGCGTTGTCGGGCTGTCAGGAAGCCCAACTAAGGCCGAAATCCCATAACGGGGACCTCGCGCGGTGTGGCAATATGTCGCCATGGATAGTCATCGCTCTGCCCCCAACGTTCTCTCCATGGTTCTGGCCGGTGGGCAGGGGACACGTTTGCTCCCCTTGACCCTGGTGCGGGCCAAGCCAGCCGTTCCCTACGGCGGGCAGTATCGACTGATCGACTTTGCCTTATCCAATCTCGCCAACGGCGGTTTCCGCAAGATCGTTGTGTTGACCCAATACAAGAGTCACAGTCTCGACGTCCATCTTTCGACCACGTGGCGCATGTCCACGTTCCTCGGGAACTACGTGACTTCAGTGCCGGCGCAGATGCGACGCGGGCCGCAGTGGTTCGCCGGCTCGGCAGATGCGCTGTTCCAGAACCTGAACCTCATCGACGACGAGCACCCGGACTACATATTCGTCTTTGGCGCCGACCACATCTATCGCATGGATCCCGGGCAGATGCTCGACCATCACATCGCAACCGGAGCCGGGGTGACCGTTGCTGCCATCCGGGTACCGCGAGCTGAGGCCAGCGCTTTTGGTGTTATCGAACTCAACCGGGATTCGTCGATGATCAGCGCGTTTCTGGAGAAGCCCGAGGATCCCAAGGGTCTGGCTGATAGCCCTGATGAAGTCTTGGCGTCGATGGGCAACTACATCTTCTCAACCGAGGTTCTCGTCGATGTCCTCAACGCCGATGCTGAGGACAAGGAATCTGGACGAGACATTGGTGGAGATCTCATCCCTGCCCTGGTCGCATCGGGTCAGGCGCATGTGTACGACTTCACCACCAACGAGGTTCCCGGGGAGACGCCACGCGATCGCCACTACTGGAGGGATGTCGGAACGATCGACTCCTACTACGAGGCCAACATGGACCTGGTTGCGCCGCACCCGGTCTTCAACCTCTACAACAACGAGTGGCCGGTGTTCACCCAGTTCCGGACGCTTCCCCCCGCGAAGGTGGTTGGTCACGGTGAGTACGGCTCAGGCGACATCGCCAATTCGATGGTCTCCAACGGCTGCATCATCACCGGCGCCACGGTGCACGATTCGGTGCTTTCACCCAACGTTCGTATCGAACCCGGTGCCGTCGTCGAAGGAGCCATCCTTTTCGATGATGTCCACGTCGGAGCGAACGCCGTGGTGCGCAACGCGATCGTCGACAAACACGTTGTGATCCCACGCGGCCGGCAGGTGGGTGTCGATCGCACGCGCGATCAGGAGGAGTTTGCGGTGTCTCCCGACGGCGTGGTCGCTATCGGCAAGGGTCAGAAGGTCAAGTACGCATAGGGCTGCCGACCGCCCAGTCGTCAAGCGGCGCCCCCAGCGCTAGAACAGCTCGGTGATCCAGCTGACTAGAAGACCGGTAGGGATTAGCAGCCAGGGAAGCAGCACCAGGATGATGGCGATGAGGGCAACGGTGCGCGACGGGTCCCGCGGCGGCTCGCCGCAGCGACCGATAGTCTGCCACAATGCCTTGATCGGATCGTCGAGGGTCAACTGAATCCTGCGTCGTGCGACCGCGGCTCCGCGCAGAATGACCCAGCCGACACCCAGCATGAAAACGCCAACGATCACCGTTGCCAGTGCCCTTGTCCACCATTCCGTCATAGCGGTCACCAACGCCCGCTGAATGAGCGTCATCAGCGTTGAGAGGACGGCACCCCCGAGCAGGAACACCGGTACGCCGAGGGCATTTCGTTTGAACCCGGGGGTGACCCGTTCCATCTGCGTGCGGGCTCGGATCAGCATGCGCCGCTGCGGGTCGTCGGGAAGACAGTTTGCTTCGCGGCGCCCGTAGAGACGAAGCATCTCGTCGGCCACTGCGCTCTGGTGGCTGCGAACGATGAAGTGCGCCACCTGCTGCACGAAGAAGGCGGCAATCGGGTTGAGCAAACCGAGCCCGCTGACCTTTACCGGGCGGGCTCCGTTGCGGTCGAGGACTTCGAGGGCCCGTACCGCCATCGCGTGAGCCTGGGGGAAGCGGTCGGGGTGGCCGAGGGGGCGTTTCGATGCAAGTTCGAGGACTATGTCCTTGTCTACGTCATCCTGGGCTCCCAGGCTGCTGAGCAGCTCATCGGCCGCGGAGCTGTCGCTCTTGCGGAGGGTCTGGAAGGCGGCCAGCTTCTCGTCGAACTCATCCAGCAGCAGGCTGGCATCCTCGTTGGCGTCGGCGGCGGGCGTTTCGTCGCTCATGTGGCGGAATCTATCACCCGTGGGCCAGCATCTCCCGGTACAAGTCGATGTGGCTCTGCGCCGGTGCCGCCCACGACCAGTCATGTTGCATGCCCCGTCGCTGGATCGCTTGGCGGCGCTGCTTGTGACGCCAGGCGCGGATCGAGCGATGGAGCGCGTCAACCATGCCCACAGGATCGACCGTCGTCGAGAGGAAGCCGGTTCCGTTCTTCCTGTCGTCGTCGGCATCGATAACCGTATCGTGGAGGCCGCCGACGTCGGTTACCACCGGGATCGTGCCGTATGCCATTGCCTGCATCTGGGCCAGCCCGCACGGTTCGAATCGGCTCGGCATGAGCAGGAGGTCGGAGCCGGCAAAGATGGTGTGGGCAAGTGGCTGGTTGTAGTCGTTCTCGAAGAAGACGTGCTCCGGCCAGGTGGTTGCGGCCCAGCGGGCCCAATCGGCGAGCCACCTTTCTCCCGACCCGAGGAGGGCAAGGCGAAATGGCATCCGTTCGGCATAGCGGACGGTCTCCAACGCGATATCGATTCCCTTCTGGTCCACCAGCCTGGTGACCATGCCGACGATCGGCGTCGCGTCGTCTTCCCATTTCGCTGTTCCCACCAGGTCGGCGCGGGCTGCGTCCTTGCCGGCGAGATCAGTTGCCGAATAGTTGGCCTCGAGGTATTTATCGGTCTCCGGGTTCCATACTGAGACGTCGATTCCGTTGAGAATCCCGACCAAGCGCTCGCCAAGGTCGTTGAGCAGATGATCGAGTCCCATTCCGGATTCGTGTTGGCGGATTTCGTCTGCGTACGTGGGGCTGACCGCAATCACTCGATCCGCTACCTGGACGGCTCCGGCAAGTGGGTTTACCCCTCCGAAACACTCGTATGCCGAGAAGTGCTGGGGGAGACGGGGCAGCCATTCACCGCCGGCCCAGCCCTGATAGCCGAGCGTGTGGATGGTGAGGGCCACAGGTGGGCGATCCGGGAGGAATGCCGGCGCCGCCGCCGTGTGCCAGTCGTTGAGATGAACGACGTCGGGCCGGCCGGTCTGGATCAAGTCGGCGACTGCCGCTGAGAAGGCGAAGAATCGCGTGTCGTTGTCGGGCCAGCCCTGGCCATCGGCATCGATGTATGGGTGGGGCCGGACGATTCCGGGGACGTCCACCAACGTGATCTCACCGATCCCGGCGGCGGTGCCGGTTCTTGCGGTCGCCGGCCCCGCCCATCCGGGTACCGTGATCGAATGGGTTCGTTCCTCGTCCAAGGTGGTTCCGAAGTAGTCGGGGAGAACCACTTCCACTTCGACACCGGCGGCGCGGAGGGCGGCTACCAGGCCCGAGGCCGCTTCCGCAAGACCGCCGACGCGAGCCAGCGGAGCCATCTCGGCGGATGCAAACAGAACTCTCATGCGGTTCCTTCACCAATCTGCTGAAGCAGCACCACCGACCATCCTTCCACCGGCCATGCGTCCGCAGGACCAACCAAGTCGGTGCACGTCATCTCCCTGGAGGTATCCAGAACGACCTCCCACTCATAATCATCGAGATCGGCGGGAACTGTAAACGTCACGGGCTCCGTGTGAGCGTTGAACAGCAGTAGGAAGCTGTCGTCTTCGACCTGCTCGCCGCGCGGGCCGGGAGTCGGGATCGCCTTGCCGTTGAGAAAGACGGACAGCGACCGGGCATAGCCGAGGTTCCAATCCTTGTCCGACATCGGTGTGCCGTCGGTGTTGTACCACCCGATGTCGCGTACTCCGGCTCCCCGTACCCGCCGCCCTTCAAACCAGCGGCGGCGGCGAAAGACTGGGTGATCGTTGCGGATACTGATGAGCCTCTTGGCGAACCCGAGGAGCAGCGGGTCGGCCTGTTCCCAGTCGTACCAGGCAAGCTCACTGTCTTGACAGTATGCATTGTTGTTGCCGTTCTGGGTACGGCCGATCTCGTCGCCGCCCAGCAGCATGGGCACACCTTGCGACAGCAGCAGGGTCATCAGTATGGAGCGCTTCCTCCGTCTGCGAAGTGCAAGGATCTCGGCATCGTCCGTCGGTCCCTCTTCTCCGGAGTTCCACGAGCGGTTGTGCGATTCACCGTCCCGGTTCTGTTCGCCGTTGGCGGAGTTGTGTTTTTCGTTGTAGGAGACGAGGTCTTCCAGGGTGAAGCCGTCGTGTGCCGTGACGAAGTTGATGCTGGCGTGGGGCCGTCGTCCGGAGAACCCGTACAAATCTGAGGAACCCGTGAAGCGAGATGCGAAGTTGGCCAGCGACCAGTCGGTTCCCCGCCAGTAGTCGCGGACACCGTCGCGGTACTTGGCATTCCACTCCGACCACAGCGGTGGGAAGTTGCCGACTTGGTATCCACCGTCGCCAACGTCCCAGGGTTCCGCAATGAGTTTCACCTGGCTGACCACAGGGTCCTGCTGGATGAGGTCGAAGAACGATGACAGCTTGTCCACCTCGTGGAGTTCCCGGGCCAACGCCGAGGCGAGGTCGAAGCGGAAACCATCGACATGCATCTCGCTGACCCAGTAGCGCAAGCTGTCCATGATGAGCTGCAGGACCGCGGGATGGCGCACATTCATGCTGTTGCCGGTCCCGGTGTAGTCGATGTAATGGCGCCGGTTGTGCGGATCGATGCGGTAGTAGGTCTGGTTGTCGATGCCGCGGAAGGACAAGGTTGGTCCGAGCAGATTCCCCTCACAGGTGTGGTTGTAGACAACGTCGAGGATGACCTCGATCCCCGCGGCGTGGAGCGCCTTCACCATTTCCTTGAACTCGACGACCTGCTGGCCACGACCGCCTGACGCCGAGTAGGCGGCGTGTGGTGCGAGGTATCCGATCGAGGCGTAGCCCCAGTAGTTGGTGAGGCCACGTTCGATCAGGGAGTGCTCCGAGACGAAATGATGGACGGGCATCAGCTCCACCGCGGATATCCCGAGTCTGACGAGATGGTCGATGATCGGTTCGCTCGCCACCCCGGCGTAGGTACCTCGCAGCTCGGGGGGGACGTCGGGGTGGCGCATCGAAATGCCCTTGACATGAGTCTCGTAAATGACGGACCTGTAAAGCGGCGTACCCGGCGGGGTGTCATCACCCCAGTCGAAGCTCGTATCCACCACCACCGATCGCGGCATATGTGGGGCGCTGTCTACCTCACTGATTCGATTGGGGTGGAGGAATTGGTGAGCGAACACCGCCTCCGCCCAGTCGACCTCTCCTTCGATCGCCTTGCTATACGGATCGAGGAGCAGCTTGGCCGGGTTGAAGACGACGCCGTCCCACGGTGCCCATGGTCCGTGTACCCGAAACCCGTACCGTTGACCCGGTTGAACACCGGGGATATAGCCGTGGTGCGTGAATGCCGTGATCTCTTCGAGCCGCCACCTGGTCTCGTTCTGCTGGTCGTCGAAAAGACAGAGCTCGACACGATCGGCATTCTCGGCGTAGACGGCAAAGTTGGTTCCTTCTCCGTCGTACGTAGCCCCGAGGGGGTAAGCCGAGCCGGGCCAGATCGGTGCGCTCAAGCGTTCGGCGCCACCTGGTAGATCCGCTCTCCGTATTCCGCGACCATACGGGCGGCGGTAACGAACGGCCCCAGGGTCCTCCAGTTGTGGCGCACCTTGTCCAGCCACTGCGATGACGGGCGTTCGCTGCCGTCTCCGTAGTAGAGAGGAATGATCTCCGTCGCGAGGATGTCGTACAGGTATGCGGCCTCCTCGCGATCTCGCGTTGCCGGGTCTTCGGAAGCGGAGGATGGGATGGCCCAGCCGTTCTCACCGTCGAAGCACTCGTCCCACCAGCCGTCGAGAATCGAAAAGTTGAGCCCCCCGTTGAGCGCGGCTTTCTCTCCACTCGTACCGCATGCTTCGCGCGGCCGGATCGGGTTGTTCAGCCACACATCACAGCCCGCGTACATCGTCCGCGCCACTGCCATGTTGTAGCCCGGAATGAAGACAAACCTCCCGCGGGAGGCGGGGTCGGATGCAAAGGCGATTACGCGCCGCATCACCGCCTTCCCAGGCTCGTCGGCCGGATGAGCCTTCCCGGCGAAGACAAACTGAACGGGCCGTTCCTCGTTGTTCAGGATCTCGAGTACCCGGTCGAGGTCCGCAAGGACGAGGTCTGCTCGCTTGTACGTAGCGAAGCGTCTGGCAAAGCCCACGGTGAGGATGTCGGGTTTGAGTCCCGTCTCCTCGCCGATTTGGCGGTTGGCCAATTCAATGAGTTCGCGGCGCCCGGTCTGGAAGATGCTCCGGATGTTCGTGTCGCTGATCTGGTCGACGGACTTCCATTCCTCTGCATCCGCACCGTGCCAGGCGGGACCGATGGCTTCTTCGAAAGTCTCTTGCAGGGTCGGGTGCACCCAAGTCCGGGCGTGCACACCGTTGGTGACCGATGTGATGTTGGGTCCGCCGGGCACATCGTGGAACATCACTCGGCTCACTTCGCCGTGCAAGCGCGACACTCCGTTGCTGCGGCCGGCGATCCGCACACAGAACGCGGCCATGTTGAAGTGATCGTCGCTGCCCGGGAGGATTCCGAGTTGGAGCAACTCGGCCATATCAACGCCGTAACGCTCTGCCCAGACACCGAGATACTTGTGCATCAGCTCCGGAGAGAAGCGATCGATCCCCGCAGGCACCGGGGTGTGCGTCGTGAATACCACTCGACCCCGTACCGCCCACACCGCCTCCTCGAGGCTGAAGCCCTTCTCCATTTCGTCGGCGATCAGCTCGAGGGCCAGGAAACCGGCGTGTCCCTCGTTGAGATGGAACTTGGCTGGTTCGAATCCGAGTTGACGAAGGGCCCGAATACCACCAACGCCCATGAGCAACTCCTGCCGGATGCGGTGCTCGCGGTCACCGGCGTAGAGGCGGTCGGAGACGCGCCTTCCTCGTTCATCGTTTACTTCCAGGTCGGTATCCAAGAGGTAGAGCTGGGTCGAACCGACATCGGCTTTCCAGACGCGTGCGGTTACGCAACGTTCCGCGAGCTGTAGCTCGACGCGTGCCGGGGTGGCCTCGAGGGCCAAGAAGCGCGGATTGTTGGTGACGTAACGCTCGCGCTGTTCGCCATCCTCGAGAGCTTGGACGAAGAACCCATCGCGATAGAACAGGCCAACGGCAAGCATCGGCATTCGCAGGTCGCTAGCCGCCTTCAGATGGTCTCCGGCGAGGACACCGAGGCCGCCCGAGTACTGGGGCAGCATCTCGGATACACCGAACTCGGGAGAGAAGTATGCGACCGTGCTCTCTTTCGTGAGCGGAACCGGCATCGGGATTCTGCTGTGGGCGCGTCTCGCGAGATCCGAGAAGTCGGGATCTGTGAGCAGGGAAGCCCAGGTTTCCTCAGAGAGCAGTTTGATGCGTTCTGCCGGGTGCAGACCCGCATCGCCGTTCATCGAAGGGATCCGATTGAAGAGTTTCCGAGCCAGCAGGTCCCAGGTCCATGAGTAGTTGCCCGCGATCTGGAGCAGGGTGCTCTCGAGTTCGTACCGGGAGAAGGATTCTTGCACGATTCCTACTAGAAGGTTTTGGGGAGCTCTTGATGATATCGCCAATGAGGTTAACGATCGCTATTGCGGGGCGCCGCCCGGTCACCCGTTGTCGGTCATCTCTCCAGCCGTGGCTATGCGGAGTTCCTGCAGCCGTTCGAGATGGGAGCGGAGTCTTGCGTCGGTGGTCACCTGTTCGATCGGGAACTTGTGGCGAGCCCGCCAGTTGGGTCGTTCGGCATCGGTGCCGGGGACGTTTTGTCTTCTTTGTTCCTCCCATAGGTCGTCGACGTTGACCAGCGCAATGGCCGCCTCCGATACGGCCATCCACTCCAGGATCGCATCACGTGTCGCGGCCGCACCCGTCGTGCTCAGCAGTTCCTCCAGGTACTCGATCGTGTCTGTACGGTGAGAGCGGGCAACTTCGGCTCGCCCGTCGGAATAGACGCCCAGGTCCTCGGCATCATCGATGTCGAGGCCGTGCCACCATGCGGAGAAGGGTGCGGTGTCGTGGGTACTCAGCGCAACCAGGTCGCACGGTCCGGGTTCCTTGAGACCGTCCTGGGCGACTTTCATTCCAAGTAGATGATGCCGCTCCAGCGCCTCGGATATCGGTGGGGGTACGGTGCCCAGGTTTTCCCCAACAACCGCAGCCTGAGCACGGTGTGATTCCAGACACACGATGGCGAACATCTCGTCTGTGGGCTGCATCACGTACGCGCCCTGGGTTGCCGATAGCCCGTGCGGCACCCACCAGGTTCGATGAAGGCCCATCACATGGTCGATTCGCAGCAGACCGGCCACCGAGAGCTGATGCCGGATCGCTTTGATGAAGGCGCTATGACCGTCGCGACGCGACCTCGTCGGTATGGGGGCGGGGAGTCCCCAATCCTGGCCACCGAGGAAGAGAGAATCGGGAGGTGCTCCGACGCTGGCGGCGGCGTAGATCTCCGGTTGCTCCCAGATGTCGTAGCCGTCCGGGTTGCAGCCGATGGGCAGATCGAGATAGAGGTACTGGCCCCGTCTCCGCAAAGAGTCGCTCAGAGCACCCAGCTGCTCGGCGGCGAGCCATTGGGCGGTCATGTGATAGTCGAAGCGGTCCGCGGGTGCGATAGGTCGTGACGGCCAGACCCTCCAGTTGCGCCCATACGCGTCACACCGTGCACGGAAGTGGGCGTACCGGGCGATCTCGGGATTGGACTGTGCGAATTCGCTGATCTGATCGCGGATCTGCGGCATATCCCTGGTCTGCGTCGCGTAGGCGGCCAGTTCGCTCCGGATCGCTGTGCCGGTTGTCGCATAGTCAACCCACAGGGGATCCGTCTCGGCAGTGGGCAATTCCCCTTGCCATCCGGGGGCGGCCATCAGGTCGACGAGTATCTCGTTCCAAGCGCGTCGTGATGCTGGCGAATACGGCGACGGTTGGTCGGAGAAGGTGGCGACGAGCGGCAGAGTCCCGATCACCGTGGCGCCGCTGACCAGGGCCAGGTCGGCTAGCTGCCTGAGGTGTCCGAAATGGCCGATGCCGGTGTCCTGATCGGCCGCTCGAATCGAGTAGACCGGAGCGAGGATCCCGAGCTCGCGGCGCGGCGGTGTGTGGGCGAGGGTGGGGGCGGCGATGACGAGCGCCGTTTCCCTGCCGCTGTCAACTTGCAGGTGGTGATAGCCGAGCGGCAGCGCACGATCCGCGGTTATCTGACCGTCGCGGATGGTGACTGGGATCTCGTCGCCGTCTTCAGTCTCGATCGATGCCGTCTCGACAGGCCGACCGAGAGCGACAGGTGGCATCAATCCGTCCCAGGCAACGGTGACCGGTGCGAGCAGCGGGCGATCGTTCCGCAGATCATCGAGAGCTGCGGCGACCTCGCGTTCGTTGTGCAGCGATCGCTGCAACAGCGCTTCGAGGACGGCGATGAGGTCGTCGAGGGCAACCTGCTGCGGCTCTTTCCAGACGTCGACCCACTCGGTGAGCACGTCCGCGGCGGCTGCGAGTTCGGCGATTTCGGCTTTGATGGCGTACCTCTTTCTCTGCCGGCGTGACTCGCGGCGTATCCGGCTGCAGCATTATTGCGTCCGGGCACAGGTGGCCAAAGACCGGCGTCGCAGCAATGACGAACCCCTGGGAGAATGAAGATATGTGCGGACGGTTTGTGCAGTCACACGATGCGGCGTTCTACGCAGATGCGTTTCAGGTAGAGACGATCAGGTCGGAGACGCTCGGGGTCTCGTACAACGTTGCCCCGACCGACCCGATCTATGCCGTGGCCGAGCACGAAGGCAATCGTGTTCTCAGTTCATTCAAGTGGGGTTTGATCCCGTGGTGGGCCAAGGACCGCAAAATCGCGGCCCGCAACATCAATGCCCGTGCCGAAACCGTCGGGGAGAAGCCTGCGTTCCGGGATTCGCTGGTGAAACGGCGTTGTCTGATCCCGGCCGACGGTTTCTACGAGTGGCAGCGTCTACCGAAAGGGAAGCTGCCC
>JASJAS010000062.1 GCA_030066875.1 Acidimicrobiia bacterium
CTTCACCAAGATGACCCTGCGAGCGTCGAGTGCCGATCGGGCCGAGACGAAAGAACGGCGCATGGACAATTTGACTGCCCATGCGCCGATTCGATCGATTTGACTGGTAGTAGGCCCCATCTGGGGCGTCAGGCTACCAACAAGGCCGAGGTCTATCGGCCGGCGTTACGCAGCGATCTGCTGCTCTTGATCATTTCCGTAGCGTCGGCGTTGACCTCGAAGAGAACACAGTTGGCGATACGATCGTCGACCTCTTCCCATCCCTCGAATGTCGGGGTGAATGCGTCCATATAGAGGACAGAATCCTCGTAGGGAACGCCTACATATCGCTCGAATTCGTCCCAACACTCGTTGTAAGCCGCGTCATACACGGCATCGTCACCGGGGTAGCTGGCGGCGAACGAGAACTCTGAACCGACGGTGCTCAGATCCACCAGGGCGAACACCTCCAGATCGTGAGGCTCGGTGCAATCGATGGGGTCGATCTCGTAGAAGACATCGTCTTCCGGTGTGTTGAGGCAGTCTCCGACTGCGATTTCGTCAACGGTCTTGGAACTATCGAGGAAGCTGAACAGCGCAAAGCCGCCAACCACGAGGACCACCACGATCCACAGCTTGCTCATGATGCCGCCACCGCTTCTACGTACCTCGGTGGGGGCCGGACCCGGGGTGGTCGCCCGCCAGTCGGATTCGTCCGCATCGACCGGGGGAGGCGCCCATGAGTCGGTGGGAGGGGCAGCGTCGAAGACCTCCGGCTCGGCTTCGAACGACGAGGGAGCTTCGGCCTCGATCGAGCCGAATGCATCGGAAACCACCGGCTCCACAACCGGATCCGGGTTGGCCACCGGGGGTGGGTAAGACTCGATCTGGAAATCCGCAGGCGGCTCGGGCGACGCCTCGCTGTCACCCAGCCCTTCTCGCGCCCTTCTCAGCAACTCCTCGCTGGAGAGCGGCTGGTCATCTCGGTTCTCGTCCACGGTCAACCCCTTGGCATCGCCAAATCTTCTCGGGGACGTTTATCGGTGCCCCTGCCCAACAACTGCAGCGAAACTAGCACTTGGCCGGTTTTGCGAGCGGACCCAGATTTTGGCTGGTGAGCGGTTGCCGATCCATCCCTCTACCGTACGAGCATGGTCGAACGATCCTGGCGTCTGAGGGGCCCACTACATCTCGCCCAGACATTGCGGTTCGCTCTTCCGGGGGGGCGGACTACGGCACGCCTCGGTGCGCAGAGCGCGATATACGCGCTCTCTGCTTCGGAGGGTGCTGCCACTGTGAAGCTTGCCGTGTCTGGTGAGACCCTGCATGCGTCGGCTACCGGCTCAGCAGCGAGCGCTGCGCTCGACGTGGTACCTCGTACAGTCGGGTTAGACGATGATCCCGACGAATTCCCTGCCGGAACCGGGCCGCTACGCGAGCTTCATCTCAGGAACCGGGGGCTTCGCCTCGGCAGCACCCAGAGGGTCTTCGATGCCCTGCTCCCGACCATCCTCGGTCAACGGGTTACTACCGATGAAGCGAAGAACAGTTATCGCCGCATGGTTGCGGCCTTTGGCGCCCCCGCCCCGGGCCACGCGGATCTGTTGCTCCCGCCGATTCCCGAAGCGCTGGCGCCGCTCTCCTATGAGGATCTTCACCCTTTCGGGGTAGAGCGGAGTCGCGCTGAGATCATCATTGAAGTAGCACGCCGAGCCGGGCGCCTTGAGGAAATCGCCACGATGGACAAGCCCGATGCCGAGCGCAGGCTCGGCGCGGTACGCGGCATTGGTCCCTGGACGATCGCCGCAGTGATGGCGTCTGCGTGGGGTGACCGGGATGCCGTTCCTCGCGGCGACTTCCATATTCCTCACATGGTGTCCTGGTTTCTTGCCGAAGAGCCGCGGGGAACCGACGACCGGATGGAGGAATTGCTAGAGCCCTATCGACCCTACCGACGCCGCGCTGTCATCCTGATGAAGATGTCCGGGGTGAAGGCTCCCCGCTACGGGCCGCGCAGTTCCAAGAGCGTCATCAGTACAACTGGTAGTGACCGGCGATAAGCCGGTCACGCACGCCGCGCCAGTCGGCCAGGCATTCTTCGACGATGGATCGAATCTGCAGTGGGTCCGCGTCGCCAACCAGCTCGACGTGAACCGCTTCCGGGTCGGCCACCGGGCGTCCGATCGAACTGAGCAGACGCAGTGTCGATTCGCTGACAGCCGTCTCGGCTGCGAGCCGGGCAGCGATGTCGGCCGCCACGGCGTGGTAGGTCTTCCCGACGTGCGCAGCCGGGTTCTTCCCGGCGGAGGCCTCGAGGCTCATTGGTCGGTAGGGAGTAATCAACCCGCCGAACCTGTTGCCACGGCCTACCTGACCGTCGTCGCCCGCCTCGGCGGAGGTGCCGGTGAGGGTGAGGTATACGCTCTGTTCCTGGTCTGCCTGATTGACCTTTACATCAACGCCCGGCCCCAGGTCCTCCTTGGCGATCCGCTGCACTGCGGTCTCTACTGCCGCCACGACGTCGTCGTATTCGCGACGATTGGCCACCGCGGTCGCCAGAACCGGGCAGGCAACCGTAACGTGGTTTGCTCCGTCGACCTTGGCACCCATCACCTTGATGTCGCGGCCGATTGGCAGCTGATCGCGAAAGTCGCTGCTGTTGAGAGTCTCCTCCACATCGAAGACGGTTCTCTCGAGAGGAGAGCGCGGCAGGGAAACAGCGGCAAAGGATGTGTCGTTGGCGAGCGGGACGTCGGCTTCGCGGGTAGTGACGACCGAGGCGAGATCAGCCGACGATTGGTTGAGCCAGACCTCGACCTGGAACGCCTCAGGGGTGGCCTGGGGAAGCAATGCCAGTAGTTTGCCTTTGTACTTCTCGGCTAGCGCCTCGGGATCCGGTCTCCAGTCCTGTAGCGAGTCGGCCTTGCCCACCAGAACCAGACGAGACGGTCGGATGTGCTTTCCACCCCCGAAACCGATCTCGACCGAACCGGCCGCCAGGATCGCCTTGTCTACGTTGAAATGCTGGACTGCACCGGTATGCGCCAGGTACTCGGTCGCAAGCTCGCGGGCGAGTTCCTCAGCAAGGTGGTCGCAGATGGTGTCGGGATGGCCGACTCCTTTGCGTTCGACGAACTCGACCGGTGGTGCGTAAGGCGCTCGCTTGGTGATGGAGAGTTTCATGCTTCCTCGGGTGCGAAGCCCGGATGGTAGTTCTCACACCGGGAATCCGGACCCACCGCTGAGGCCGATGGGGGGGCTACGCCTCGGAAGCCCTGAATGCTTCGCGCCATTTGACCCTGCTCCCCGATTGCAGCAGGCCACCGGCGTACACCCTGCCGGCAAACCGCACTAGGCCGTACGTCACCACCACCATGAGAATCAACGACACCGCCACCTCCCACGCGAGAGCATCGCCACCCGCGATTCGCAGAGGCATCGTCATCGGAGCGAACATCGGGAGCAGCGACGCTATACGCAGCACCGGATTGTCACCGGTGATCGAAAAGGAAGCAACGAAGTACGCCGCCATCAACATCAGGGTGAGCGGAAATGCGGCGTTCTGCGCCTCCTCCTGGCGGGAAACGAGGGACCCGGCGGCAGCGTAGGCGACGGCGTAGAAGGCAAAGCCGAGCACATACCAGATGAAGGCCCACACCAAGACTTTGCCCGCAGCATCCGGGACATCCAGCGCGTCTTGAAGCGACAGGACAACGATGGCGACGACACCGATGAGGACGATCTGGGCGACACCGAGTATGCCGATGCCGAGCACCTTGCCTGTCAGGAGCTGGTGCGGTCGGACGGTTCCCAGAACTACCTCGACGACGCGGTTGGTCTTCTCTTCGATAACCCCAATGAGAATCCAGGAGCCGTACGTGATGATCGACATGAACAGAATGATCGTTGCGAAGAAGGCGAAGGCACGGTCGCTGTCGGTGCTATCCGGCTCCACGGAGAGAGATTCAACGTCGTAGGTACCTGAGAACAGGTCGGTGAGTGCAGCTGCATCGATCCCCAGTTCGGCTGCCTGTTCGGCGACGTCGAGGGAGGCGAGTACGGCGGCAACCAGGGTGGTCAGCTGGTCGCTAGATTCGGCGTTGACGATGATCGAGCCTTCGGCGTCAACCACGATGTCGACGGCTCCGTCCTCGAGAGCGGCTTCCGCGACGGCTCTGCTGCCGAATTGAGAAGTGGCCACCGTCGCCATGTCTCCGGCACCGGCTTCGACGGTTTCCGCCAGCCCGGCGGGGACGTCACCCACGACGCCGATAGTCCACTGCTGCGTCCCATCCGTGTCGATGAACGTAGGCACGAGAATGAACCCGACAACGAGTAGAACTGTCAGTCCGGTAGATAGCTGAAACGCTCGGCTGGCGATCCGCTCCTTGAAATCGCGGGCTGCGACGAGCTTGATTGCCGACCATCCGCTCATGGCTCTACCACCTCGCGAAAGACCTCGGACAGGTTGGGTGGTGTGAAGCTGAACTGCTGAACCCGGCCCAGGCCGGCCGCAGTACGTACCAACGGTTCCAATGGAGTGCCGTCGTCGAGCCGGAGACGGATCCTTCCATTGTCGACTGTGACGATGTCACGGTCGACAAACGCTCTTCTGAGGTCAGTCGAAGGCTGCGCAATCTCGATGTCGAGATAGCGATGGTGCGAGCGGGAGCGCAGTTCGCGCACCGGGCCGGCTAGGACCACTTTCCCCGCAGCGATGATCACCACGTCTTCGCAGAGATCCTCGACTAGATCGAGTTGGTGACTCGAGAAGACAACTGCGGCACCTCCGGCGGCGCGCTCGAGGAGGATTTCGATCATCGCCTCAACGCCGATTGGATCCAGACCGCTGAACGGTTCATCGAGTATGAGCAACTCGGGTTCGTGGATGAGCGCCGCCGCCAGCTGAATCCTTTGCTGGTTCCCGTGTGACAATTCCTCGAGACGACTGTCGGCTCTGTCCCCGAGCCCCAGCCGCTCCAGCCAGGACAACGTCGCTCGAGTCGCCTCACTCTTCCCCAAACCGTGAAGGCGGCCGAAGTAGACCAATTGTGCGGCGACCTTCATCCGCGGGTACAGGCCGCGCTGTTCTGGCATGTAGCCGAACCCGAGGCGCGCCGCAGGGCTGATGGGCATGCCGTCCCAGCGCACCTCGCCGGAGTCCGGCTGCACCAGGGAGAAGACCGAACGCATCGTCGTGGTCTTCCCGGAGCCGTTTGGTCCCAAGAATCCGACAAGCTGGCCGCGCCCAACGGTGAAAGAGCATCCGTCGAGCGCGATCACATCACCGTAGGTCTTGCGGAGGGAATCGATTTGGAGCATCACGGTCTCGGGCTGGGCGAGAGCCGGATGCTAACCAAGGTGCGAGCCAGTGGGAGTGACCACACGGCCGATGGAGCCGTTGTTGGGTGATCGGTTCGGGTGCGGATTCGCCTCCGAATCCGATCAGACGTTGCCGAGTGCAGCAATCACAGACTCGACCGCTGCCTTGCCGTCGGAGAAGAACATCATCGTGCCATCCTGATAGAACAGCGGATTATCGATGCCTGCAAAGCCGGGGGATAGGCTGCGCTTGACGACAACGACCGTGGTCGCCAGATCAACCTCGAGAATCGGCATGCCGTAGATGGTGCTGGTTTCATCATCCCTCGCCGACGGGTTGACTACATCGTTGGCGCCGATGATGAGCACAACGTCGGTCTGCGGAAAACGTGGATTCGACTGGTCGAGATCGAGCAACTGATCGTAGGGAACGTCTGCCTCGGCCAGAAGAACGTTCATGTGACCCGGCATGCGACCAGCAACCGGGTGGATTGCGTAGTCGACGTTGACGCCCCTCTCCTCGAGCGCCGTCGCCATTTCTCGAACCGCATGCTGTGCCTGCGCGACGGCGAGCCCGTAGCCAGGCACGACGATGACGTTTTCGGCATAGGCGAGGGCGATGGCGACGTCATCTGCAGTTGCCTTCTTGACGGGCTTGTCGCCGGTGGTCACCGGGCCCGACGTGACTGCTCCGAAGCCCGAGAACAACACGTTGGCGATGGTCCGGTTCATGGCTTCGCCCATCAACACCGTGAGGATGAACCCGGCGGCGCCAACCAGCGCACCGCCGATGATCAAAGCGGAGTTGTTGATCACAAAGCCGGCCATAGCAGCGGCAACCCCTGAGCAGGAGTTGAGCAGCGAGATGACGACCGGCATGTCTGCACCACCGATTGGGATTACTGCGAGGACCCCGAGCACGAGGGCCAGCCCGACGACAATCCAGTACGCAAGGGCATTGTCGGCAGAGATCGCCCATACTGCGACCGCGGCGATGGCCACTGCCAGCAACGCGTTGACGACTTGGCCCGCCGGCAACAATATGGGTCGTCCGGGGATGGAACCGTTCAGCTTGCCGAAGGCGACGAAGCTGCCGGAGAACGTGACCGACCCAATCGCTAGGGAGAGGGCGACGACGACCCCGGTCTCGTTGTCGAATAGAGCTTCCCATCTTTCGATCTCGGCCAGGGCAACCAGGGCAGAAGCTACGCCGCCGAACCCGTTGAAGGCAGCAACTAGCTCCGGCATCGCAGTCATCTTGACCCGGAGAGCCAGGGCTGCACCCACGCCACCGCCCACGGCGAGACCGGCGATGATGGGGCCCCAACCAATGTTCTCCATGTTGGCGAGCGTGACCACGACGGCGATCAACATGCCGACGGAGGCCAGCATGTTGCCCTTACGGGCGGTGCGCGGCGATGAAAGCTGCTTCAAGCCGAAGATGAACAGGACGGCCGCGCCGAGATAGAGAAGTTCGGTCATCAGCCTCGCCCCGGCTTCTTCTTGAACATCTCGAGCATTCGGTCGGTAACCAGGAATCCACCGACAACATTGATCGTTGCTGCGGTCACCGCCAGGAAGCCGAGGATCGCGGCGAACGTCCCTTCGCTGATACCGGCGGCGATCACCGCACCGACAATCGTGATGCCGGAGATTGCATTGGCGCCCGACATCAGCGGAGTGTGCAACGTCGGCGGCACCTTTGAAATCACTTCGAGACCCACAAAGGCGGCGAGGACGAACACCACGATGCCGCTGATGAATACCTCACTCATGTGAGTCTCCTTCTGTCGTCGCAGCGGCGTCGTCGCCGGCCTCGGGCAGGCCGAGAAGCTGGCGGGTACGGGGGTGAACCACGGTTCCGTCATGGGTCACTGCGGTGCCTCCGATGATCTCGTCCTCGAGGTCGATTGTGAACCCCTCGTCGGTGCGGGTGCGCTCGAGCAATGCGACCAGATTGCGGGCGTACATCCGACTGGAGTCGTGAGGAATCTGCGCGGGGAGGTTGGTCGGTCCGTAAATATGGACCCCGTCGACATCCACCATTGTGTCTGGTTGAGAGGCCGAGACATTTCCCCCGGATCCGGCTGCCATGTCAACGATCACGGACCCCGGCAGCATTCCGGCGAGCATCTCGTCGGTGACCAGCAGCGGTGCCGGCCTTCCGGGGATCTGGGCGGTCGTGATGACGATGTCGGATTCGGCGACATGCGAAGAGAGCGCGGCGTGTTGGGCGGCCTGCGTGTCGGCGCCTACTTCCTTGGCGTAGCCACCTTCATCCATCTCTTGGGTAGGAGCGGCAACGAACTTGGCTCCTAGGCTCTCCACTTGCTCCTTAGTTTCGGGGCGAATGTCATAGGCGTGGACAACCGCCCCAAGACGGCGCATGGTCGCGATTGCCTGCAGGCCGGCAACCCCGACACCGAGGATGAGGGCTCGGGACGGTGGAATCGTACCGGCGGCGGTGACCATCATCGGCAGCAGCTTCGGGGAGTTGTTCGCAGCCAACAGTGCAGCGGCGTAGCCACCGATGTTGGCCTGAGACGACAAGGCGTCCATGCTCTGCGCCAAGGTCGTGCGGGGAATCGCCTCAACGGCAAGGGCCGTCACCCGGCCGTCGTTGAGCGCTTGAATCAGGTCTGCATCGACGAAGGGGTCGAGGAACCCGACCAGTGCCGCCCCCGGTCGAAGGTCTCTGAGTTGGTCGGGAGGGTTGACACAGAGCACGATATCGGCGCTGCGTGCGGTGGGTCCATCGACAACCGTTGCGCCGGCTTCGGCGAAGAGCCGGTCGGGGAATCCGGCTTCGATGCCTGCTCCTGATTCGAGCTCGACCTGCCATCCCCACTCGACGAACGTCGCCGTTGATTGCGGGGTAGCAGCGACGCGCCTTTCTCCACTTGCTGTTTCGGAGAGTATGCCGATACGCATGAAGCGGGAGATTAATTGATGCTATCAATGAGCGCTAATCCTGCGGAGGAGGGGCGGCGGCCACAAGAGAGACCCGTGAGGGGGTTGAGACAGACGATCCCCTTGCGGCCACCGCAGCTGGAGGAGAAGGGCCCGATGGAACACCGGCCGGGTCCGATTCTCCCGCCAACCGCAGCTTTGACCCGAGTCGAGTGAGGAAGTTTCGCCTCTCGATCGGGACAGTAGATTCAGGCGGAACCTCAGGCGGTCGAGTGGGTCTAACCGAGCAACACAGGAAGTACGCAGCGCTGCCCGACCTCGAGTTGGTCGAGCTGGCGCTCACCGACCTCGAGGCGTTTGGCGAATTGGTGCGACGTCATCAGGACTTCGTCTACGGGGCGGCGCTGCGAATCGTGAGGAACCCGGTGATGGCGCAGGATCTCGCACAGGAGGCCTTTGTGAGAGCGCACCGAGCGCTCCCCGGCTTCCGCGGGCAAGCCCAGGTGCGCTCGTGGCTCTATCGCATAGCTACGAACCTCGCTCTCAATGCCGTCCAGCGGCGTCGCGAATACCCAACAGACGAGGTGCCGGATCGTCCCGCACGTCGCGATCCGGCCGCCGACACGGAGACCTCGGCCCTGCGACGCGAATTGGAGAGCGCCATCTCGGAGTTGCCCCTGAAACTGAAGGAACCTCTCGTGCTGCGCGAGTACGAAGGCATGAGCTATCAAGAGATAGCCGATGCGTTGCAGCTACCGATCAACACCGTCCGCACTCGAATCCTCCGAGCCCGCCGAGCGCTGCGCGAGCGGATGGAGGCGTGGCGATGAGGGCGTGCCGCACCACCGACGAGCGCCTGTTCGACTTTGTCGATGGCCTCGAGCCGGATCTGGAGAGCCACGTCGAGACCTGCGATTACTGCCAGGACTTCCTGGCAGAGCTGTGGGTCGGGGAACTCAGCACCGATCTGTCGGCTCCAGTGCTGCGACAGATACGGTTCGACGAGTTCTTGCGTGAGTTGGGTCAACTCACGGTGGACGTGGCGACGGCTATGGCGCGAGCATTCCTGGCTTACGGCCCAGCAGCGGACGACGCGGGTGAGGCAGAGTCAGCTAACTTGCTGCCCCCTCCGGATGACGAGGAGTGAGCATGGATTCGGAACTCGAACGGCGGCTCGTTGCCCTGGCTGTTGTCATCGGCATCATGCTGGTGATCTGGCTTGTGGGACGGTTGATAGCGCGCAAATCAGGAGGCCGGATCTCGGAGTTGGTCAAACAGCTTATCCCGGTGCTGATCGCTGCGGTCGGGGTGATCGGAGTGCTCGTCATCATCGACCCCGACCAAGCGCAACGGCTTTCGGATTCCGTTATCGGTTCTGTTCCAAAAGTGATGATCGCCGTCATTGTGGTGATCGTGGCGCGAGCGCTCGGCCGAATTGTGGGGCTCTTCACCGAGACGGCCCTCCGGCCGATCTCGGCAGGAATGGCGGGTCGTGCCCGGCTCATTGTTTCGAGCGTCATCCTCGGTGTCGGCGTGGTCATTGCCCTGCAGCAGGTCGGTGTCTCTACCGACATCATCCTGATCCTCGTAGCAGCGTTTGCTTTCGGCGGTGCGCTGGCGCTTGCGTTGGGTGCGGGCCTGGGCTCCGTTCCGCTTGCCCGCCAGGTGGCTGCGGGTAGACACGTAGCGCGACGCTACAACGCTGGGGAAAAGGTGCGGGTGGGCGATGCTGAGGGTGTGATAACCGAGATCGGCTTGGCATCAACTCGGGTCAAGGTCTCAGAAGGTCGCTTCGCGGACATTCCCAACCTCGACTTTATCGCAGGGGCCATCGAGGTCGACCAGCGGTAGGCCTCTGGCTCTAGCCGGCGACGGCGGCGCCCAGGCCTTTGCGGACGGTTGCGACCACCTGCGCGATCCGGGCGAGTTCGGTGCGGGCGATGGGGTGCAGCGGCTTGCGGGGAATCCCGGTCCACAAGCCGGCGGCGCCGGCAGCTGCTTTGGTACCGGCGACCCCGAAGGCTTCGATCTGGCGTGTCGCCGCGCTGAGCCGCCGCTGCATGGGCTCTGCCTCCGAAACCGAAACCTGTGAAGTGAGGACCACCGACGACACCAGCTCGGGTGCATAGTTGCCCGATGCGGTTATCGCTCCGTAGGCCCCGGCAGCCATGGCTTGGGAGAGCGGGCTGCTCGATCCGGCAAAGACCATGAATCCCTCGGGGGTTGATTGGGCGATCTCCTTCATGTGCAGCGGACGTCCCCCGCTGTCTTTGATGGCCATAACGGAGGGATGCTCGGACAAGGTGGCGACGCAATCGACCGGTAGCTCGTAACCCGTGACGGCTGGAACCGAATAGAGCACGATCGGGATCGGGGCGGCTTCGGCGACCGCCTCGAAGAAGCGCAACACGGCATTGTGATTGCCCCTGGCCAGAGACGTCGGAGTCAAGACGAGGGCGGCATCGGCACCACCGTCGGCGCTCTCCTCGACTTGGGCGTTCGCCTGTCGCACCGATTGCGCAGATACGCCGCTGACGAGGTATGGCTCTTCTCCCAACTCGGTGCGGGCCTCGGTGAGGAGGAGGGCTCGTTCGCCGGCCTCCAAGTAGGGCCCTTCGCCGGTTGATCCGCCTAGGACAAAACCTGCGGCGCCGCGCTCAGCCTGTACCCGAAGATTGTGGGCGTGGGCTTCGAGGATGATGTCGCCATCATCGTCGAAAGGCGTGATCAACGCCGGCATGTAGTGGGGAGGTGTGCGCACAGGTGCCTCTCTTGGTTGTGCAGCGTCCAGAGTACAGCTCAGTTGGCGCTTGTCGGCAATTCGGGAACCGTATCGCCGTACAACCAGCTATCGAATAGACCGTTGAGATCCATGCCTGATACCTCCTCGGCGACAGCAACGAAATCCGAGGTGGTGACCACTGAGTCACGGTTCGTCGCGAAGTAGCGGCGCAATGTCTCGAAGAACGCCTCGTCGCCGATTTCGACGCGCAGTGCGTGCAGGGTCAATCCGCCCCAGACGTACACGCTGGCGTTGAACAGATCATCCGCCGGCGGATTGCCGGGTGGCGGGAGATCCGCTGACAATGCCAACTGGTTGCGTTCTCCGGAAACTGTGGCCTGTAACGCCGCCTCGCCTCGGGTGTGCTCGATCCAGAGCCACTCGGCATATGTGGCGAATCCCTCGTTCAGCCAGATGTCTCCCCAGTCGGCCGGTGTGACACTGTTCCCGAACCACTGATGGGCGAGTTCGTGGACCAGGACCGTTTCAAAGAAGGCAGGCGCGTCGACGAGGTCGCGTCCGAAGATCGACAGGGTCTGGTTCTCGAGGGCAGCAGGGAACTCCGAGACGACGGCAATTCCATAGGCCTCGAAGGGATAAGGCCCGAACAGCTCGGAGAAGAACTGGATCATCTCGCCCTGCTTCCCCAGCGCGGCCGGCTGCGCCGCAGCCAGCTCGGGTGGTAGCACATTGCGCACGGGTACCCCGGCAATGGCAGTTGCTGCGGCATCCTCGACGATTTCGAGCTCACCGATCACAACGGTGGCCAGATACGACGCCATCGGGTCACGGGATTCCCAGACCCAGGTTGACCATCCGAGGTCGGTGATGCGTTCGACCCAGGTTCCGTTGGCTGCCGCCACCAGCGGCTCCGGGACGGTCACCAAGAAGGTGTACGTGGCTTTATCGCTGGGATGATCGTTCAGCGGCAACCAGCTGCGCCCACCATCCGGCTCGGCCACCACGTACGCCACGCCGTTCGAGTCCTCGAACCACCCGATGGGGAAGGGCAGTGCTTCGGAGATGATCGGTTGTGGCGTCCCGTTGTAGCCGATGGTTGTGGTGAAAGCATCTCCCGGCTGGAGGGTTGTGGGGGCTTCGATGATCAACTCGCCGTCGACGCGCTTGGCGTCGGCGGTTGTTTCGTTGACGCGAAGTGTGGTGATCTCGAAGCCGAGGAAATCGAGGCTGAAGGTGTCCATGGGTTCGGTTGCCGTCGCTTCGATCATGACCAGAGCGTTGATGGAGTCGGTATCGGGGTCAAACGTCAAGTCGACGGTGTAGTGATCGACGTCGTACCCGCCGTTACCGAGAGCGGGATAGCGGCTGTCACCGAGGCCGAGTCGGTCAGTGATCGCGGTCGGCGGTCGAGTCGTCGTGGTCGTAGTGGTGGTTGCTTCGGCCAAGGAGGTAGACGTCCCAGGTGCGGTGGTCTCGGCTCCCGGGTCATCCACCGAGGGGTCGCTCTCAGCGCATGCCGAGATCAGCAAAGCTACGGCGATTGGCACAATGAGACGGCGTTTCATCAGGGAAGCAGCATATCTTCGAACGAGTTGTAGCGATCAAGGCATGCGCTGGGTAGATCAGACAGCAGCTACTACCGCATCCGCCATTTCGGTCGTGCCTATGGAGGGTCCCGAGCCCGCGATGTCGCGAGTCCGCAACCCGGCGTTAAGCGCCACCTCAACTGCGCGTTCCACGGACTGGGCCTCAGCCTCCAGGCCCAGCGAATGGCGGAGCGCCATCGCTGCGGCCATGATCGTTGCCAACGGGTTGGCAACGTCCTCGCCCGCAATGTCGGGTGCCGAGCCGTGGATCGGCTCATACAGGCCCGGCTGGCTTTCGCCCAGCGAAGCAGAGGGGAGCATTCCGAGCGAGCCGGGCAGCATCGAGCCCTCGTCGGTGAGGATGTCGCCGAACAGATTGCCGGTAACCACGACATCGAAATCCCTCGGTCTCGAGATCAGATGCATTGCCATCGCATCGACCAAGACCACCTCGTAGTCGACCTCCGGGTATTCATCTTCCATAACCCGGGCGGCTGTCCGTCGCCAGAGGCGAGAAACCTCGAGCACGTTCGCTTTGTCGACCGAGGTCAGCTTGTTGCGTCGTTCTCGAGCCGCGGAGGCGGCCAGCCGAACGATTCGCTCGATTTCGTGCGTTGTGTACTCCATAACACTCTCTGCACGCCGACCGTCCTCGCTGAGCCGCGATTCGCCGAAGTAGATGCCGCCGGTGAGCTCCCTGAAGAACAGGATGTCGACGCCCTCGATCAGGTCTCGCCGCAGCGGTGAGGCATCAAGCAGCTGTCGATGTGCCTTGATTGGACGGAGGTTGGCAAACAAACCCAGCTCCTTGCGCAAGGCCAGCAGGCCGGCTTCCGGCCGGGTCTTGGCGTTGGGATCGTCCCACTTCGGACCACCGACGGCGCCGAGCAGTATCGCGTCGGCGGTTCGACAGGCGGCGAGCGTCGATTGCGGCAGCGGGTCACCGAACTCGTCGATAGCGCAGCCTCCCAGCAGCTTCTCATCGAATTCGAACGTGTGCCCGTGACGGGTGGCCACCCGCTGGAGAACCCTACGGGCAGCCGCTGTGATCTCCGGACCGATGCCGTCACCGGGGAGTAGGACAAACCTCGCTTCCACTAACTGGTCCGTTGGTCCGGGGCCACGACGTGCTTGTCGACCAGGGCCTTGTTCAGGGCTGCGGTGAACGCACGCGCCGATCCCTCGACAACGTCGGTGGACACCCCGCGCCCGGAGAAAGTCTCGGGGCCGACTTGGATGATCACATTGACCTCGGCCATAGCGTCGGCACCGGACGTCAAAGGACTGACCCGGTAGTCCAAGAGCACCGCGGGAATGTCGAAGACCGACTGCAGGGCGGCAAATGCGGCGTTCACCATGCCGTCTCCCTCCGAAGTGACCTCGAACTCATCTCCGTTGCGCCGCATCGTCACTGTCGCCACGGGCACCTCTTGATTGCCCCCAGAGAAATGGATCGCAACGAGATGGATCAAGTCGGTGACCACGCCGGTCTTCTCGGCGACGATGGCACGCAAGCCTTCCTCCGAGATTTCGCCCTTGCGATCGGCCAGTTCCTTGAAGCGATCGAAGGCGCGTTTGAAGTCGTCGTCCTCCAGCGTGATGTCCATCTTCGTCAGCGCATCGGCAAAGGCGGCTCTTCCAGAGTGCTTCCCAAGGACGATCGTCGACGCATGGCCGATCGACGATGGGTCCATGATCTCGTATGTCTCCCGATGTCGCAGTACACCGTGCTGGTGAATGCCGGATTCATGCGCGAACGCGTTGCGGCCGACAATGGCCTTGTTGTACTGGATCGGGTAACCGGTGAGGCTGGACACGAGTCTCGACGTTTCGAAGATCTCCGTAGTGTCTGCTCCGACCTCGACTCCGAAGTAGTCCTCGCGAGTCTTGACAGCCATGATGATTTCTTCGGTCGACGTGTTGCCGGCCCTTTCTCCGAGACCGTTTATCGCCCCCTCGATCTGGCGGGCGCCCGCCTGTATTGCCGACAGCGAGTTGGCCACTGCCAGCCCCAGGTCGTTGTGACAATGCGTCGAGACGATCACGTCCTCGTTGCCGCCCCGAACCTCGTCATAGACCCGTTCCATCAGAGCGACGAAATCTGACGGGACGGCATAGCCCACCGTGTCGGGAATGTTGATCGTCGTTGCCCCGGCCTCGACGGCTCGCCGGCAGCTCTCTATGACAAAATCGGGGTGCGTGCGGGTTGCGTCCTGTGGGGAGAACTCGACATCGTCCGCGTAGCGGCGGGCCCGCGACACCGACTCGGTAATGGCCGCAAGCACCTCTTCCTCGCTCATCCGCAACATCTGCTCTCGATGAATCTGGGATGTGGAAATGAACACATGTATGCGTTTCTTGTCCGCGGCCTGCAAGGCGTCGGCGGCCCGGTCGATGTCGTCCGGATGGGTTCTCGCCAGGCTGGCGATGACGGGACCCTTGACTTCCGCGGCAATCCGGGATACTGCCTCGAAATCGCCGGGCGACGATATGGCGAACCCGGCTTCAATCACGTCGACCTTGAGCCGTGCCAGCTGATGGGCGATGGCGACCTTGTCATCTGGGGTCAGCGCAATCCCCGGGGCCTGCTCGCCGTCGCGCAGGGTGGTGTCGAAGATGATCAGCTTGTCGGATACGTTTGTAGCCATGTTGGTTGGACTCCTTGAGGCGGTTGCTATCGGCTTGGGCACGCCGGGTCAACCGCTGAGGGTTGCCCGGCTACCTAAGTCCCAGGTGCCGCCCGCTGGTTGCTGGCTTCACTGGTCGTCCTCCGGGGTCTTGGCGACGAGGAACGGCATCATGTTCCGTAGGTCTTTCCCAACCACCTCGATGGGGTGGTCGGCGAGAGCGCGCCGCGCCGCCAGCAGGTTTGGCGTTCCGGATGCCACCTCCGCCATCCATTCTTCGGCGAATCGGCCGGACTGAATCTCGCCAAGGATCCGGCGCATGGCCTCTCGGGTTTGTTCGGTGACGATGCGGGGTCCCCGGGTGATATCGCCGTACTCAGCGGTATCCGACACCGAGTATCTCATCCAGGCCAGGCCTCCCTCGAAGAGGAGGTCGACAATCAGCTTGAGTTCGTGCAGAACCTCGAAGTAGGCCATCTCCGGTTCGTACCCGGCCTCCGTCAGTGTTTCGAACGCGGCACGGATCATCTCGTCGACGCCACCGCAAAGGATGACCTGCTCGCCGAACAAGTCTGTCTCGGTCTCAGCCTTGAAAGTCGTCTCAATGACCCCAGCTCGAGTGGCGCCGATGCCGTGCGCATAGGAAAGGGCGAGGCTCTTCGCCTCGCCCGATGCGTCCTGATGGATCGCTACCAGCGCCGGTACGCCACTTCCGGCTTGATACTGACGGCGAACGAGATGCCCCGGTCCTTTGGGCGCAACCATGGCAACATCGACGTCTTCCGGCGGCGAGACGTAGCCGAAGTGGATGTTGAAGCCGTGGGCAAAGAACAGAGCATCACCCTCTCGCATGCTGGGTGCGATGGCCTCGCTGTAGAGCGACTGCTGGTACTGGTCGGGTACGAGCACCATGATCAGGTCGGCCCACTCAGCAGCCGCCGCCGGCGCCATGACGGTCAGGCCGGCGTCGGCCGCGGTGCCCTCGCGATGCGAGCCGGGTCGGAGCCCGACCGCCACGTCTACCCCGGAGTCTTTGAGATTGAGGGCGTGCGCGTGACCCTGGCTGCCAAAGCCGAGGACGGCGACCTTGCGCTGTGCGACCAGCGTTGGGTCGGCATCGGCCTCGTAGTACATGGTTGCGCTCATTCTGTCTCTCGTTCCTTCTCTCGGATCAGGCCGTGCGTAGTTCGGGACGTCGCCCGTTCTTTGTCTTGGGGTCGCGTGCAAGGGCGATCCGTCCCGACTTCACCAGGTCGACGATGCCATACGGTCTCATCAACTCGAGGAAGTCGGCCAGGTGCCCGGGATCACCAGAAACCTCGAACGTGATTGTCGACGTGCCCACATCGACCGCTTCCGCATGGAATATGCCGGCAGCATCGAGGATCTCGCCGCGTGATTTCCGATCTGCGTTGATCCGAACCAACATGATCTCGCGCTCCACGGCGTCTCCAGGGCGATGCTCGGTCACCTTGACCGTATTCACCAGCTTGTAGAGCTGCTTGATGATCTGCTCCATCTCCGG
>JASJAS010000063.1 GCA_030066875.1 Acidimicrobiia bacterium
GGCTCTTCTGTAATACCGCCTGCTGGAAGTCTTCGGCGGTGATGTCTTTGATATAGGGGCTGGTCGATTCCATCCGATAGAGGATAGCGAGGGGGCCGTCAGTAGGTGTCGGACCCCTACCGCCGGGAATCCAAGGCCAAATGCCACCCACTGCTACCGTTCCCGGTATGGATACACGTCCCTCACCCCCATTTGGCACCGTGCTCACTGCCGTCCTCACCCCCTTCGATGAGGGCGGCGCTGTTGACTACGGGGTGTTTTGGAAGCTGATTCGGCACCTCGCCGACAACGGCACCGACGGCGTTGTCGTTACCGGAACGACTGGAGAAGCGCCGGCGCTCTCGAAGCCCGAAAAGATAGCCCTCTACAAGGCAGCTATTGAAGCCGCAGGTGATCGCCTGAAGGTGATCGCCGGCACCGGGACATACAACACGACCGAGTCGATCGCGCTGAGCGAACAAGCTGCGGCCGTCGGTGTCCACGGTCTGATGGCGGTGACCCCGTACTATTCCAGGCCACCTCAGCAAGGTCTTGTCAAGCATTTCAGGGCGGTTGCCGACGCCACCGATCTTCCCTTGATGCTCTACAACATCCCGAGTCGGACGGGGCGCCTGATCGAGGTACCGACTCTCGTTGAGCTGGCGGGACATGACAAGATCATCGCGGTGAAGGATGCCGTCGGGGACCACGAATACACATCTCGCGCGATCAGCGAGCTCCCTGAGGGTTTTGCTGTGTACTCGGGCGATGACGCTCGGACTAAAGACATCATCTACGCAGGGGGTGTAGGCGTTGTATCGGTCGCCGCGCACTTCGTGGGCCCCCAGATCCAGAAACTGATAGCCGCAGTCATCGAAGAGAACCACGACGAGGCGAACAGGATTCAGGACGCGCTGATGCCGATCTTCCAAGCTCTGTTTATCGAGCCGAGCCCCATGCCGTTGAAGGCGGGTATGGCAGCACTGTGGGAGAGTGTTGGCGAACCGCGCCTTCCCCTCGTACCCGCAGCGGACGAAACCACTGAGCAGGTGAAGGGCGGGTACGAGGCTGCACAAGCCGTATGATCGAGAGGCACGGGGTCGAAGCACCATGAGTGTTCGCATCGGCTTTTTGGGCGGCCTTGGCGAGATCGGGCGCAACTGTGCGGTCCTAGAAATCGACGAAGAGATCGCGCTGCTCGATTGCGGGATCATGTTTCCCGAGGACGACATGCTCGGGGTCGACCTCGTCTTGCCTGACTTCTCCTCCATTCTCGAGCGGGTGGAGGATGTTTCTTGTGTCGTGCTCACCCACGGGCATGAGGACCACGTTGGCTCTTTGGCGTACTTCTTGCGCGAGGCCAACGTGCCCGTCTTCGGCAGCGAGTTGGCCGTCGCGTTGGCCAGGAACCGGGTGGAGGAGATCGGTGTCGAACCGGACATGCGGGCTGTCGGGACGAACGAGTGGGTCGAACATGGCCCTTTCCGATTCACCTTTGTGCGAGTTGCACACAGCGTGCCCCAGGCGACCGGGGTTGTGTTTGACACGTCAGAGGGTCTGATTGTCCACTCGGGTGACTACAAGCTGGATCCAACACCGATTGACGGCGAACCGACCGATCTCTCGACCTTTGCCGGCTTCGGCCGACGCGGGGTTCGGCTGTTGCTGGGAGACTCCACAAATGCCGAGGTCCCTGGGTTTGTGGAGTCTGAGGCGTCGGTCGGCAAGGAGATCCGTGATCTCGTTGAGCGCGCCGAAGGACGGGTGATTCTGGCGTGCTTCGCTTCGCACATCCACCGCGTGCAGCAGGTCGTCGACGCAGTTGTAGCGGCCGGACGCAAGTTTGCTTTCCTGGGCCGCTCCATGTTGCGCAACACCGAGATCGCCAAGGACCTGGGGCTTCTCAATTATCCGGAAGCGGAACTGCTGGACATCGAGGAGTTGGCCGACCTCGACCCTGCCGCATCCGCCGTGATCTGCACCGGGAGCCAGGGGGAACCTTTTGCGGCGCTGTCGCTCATGGCGTCGGGGCAGCATCGGTCGATCAAACCCGATGCCGGCGACACTGTGATCATCTCGGCCACACCCATCCCCGGCAACGAAACGAAGGTTTCGAGGGTTATCAACAACCTGGTCGGTACGGGTGCTGACGTCTTTCACGGCCGGAACACTCATGTGCATGTGTCGGGGCATGCCGCACAGGACGAGATACGGACATTCCTGAATGTCGTTCGCCCGCGGGCCTTTGTGCCTGTCCATGGAGAGAGACGGCATCTCTATGCGAACGCCAAGCTGGCACAAGAGGTGGGCATCGAGGAGGTAGAGGTCTGCGTGGATGGCGACGTCGTGGTTCTGGATCAGGGCGAGCTGCGTGTCGAGCGCGCCGCATTGCCTGCAGGCTATGTCTACCTGGATGGCGTCGACATCAGTGACGTCGAGGACGTCTTACGCGACCGCCGTCACCTGGCCGACGACGGTGTACTGATCGTGACTCTGGGCGTCGATAGTGCGACCGGCGACATAGTCATTGGTCCGGATGTGGACAGCCATGGCGTACGTGACGAAGCAGAGATGATCCACAAGTTCGTGGCCGAGGCGGTCACCGGGGCCGTCGGTGGCCTCGACTGGCCTGCCGACCTCGACACAGTCCGGCGCCGGGTGCGGAACACGGCGAGTCGGTCCGTGAAAAAGCAACTGAACAGCCGCCCGGTGGTCATACCGATTGTCATCGAGGTCTAGGCCGATGAAATCGGGGCCGATGAAATCAGCTTGGAGTTCGATGCAATTGAACTCTGCGAGTTGACCGCGACCTACTAGCTCTTCTTGCGGCGGCGGCCCTTGCGTCCCTTTGGTTCGGGGTCCGGGCGCATATCGCCGATGACGCTGAGAGCGGAGCGTCCACCGTCCCCCTCGAGCCGGGGGAGCTTTGCCGAGTGCCGGCTGTAGAAGGAGCCGCGATCGCTGCCGATGGCGGGTTGCACCATCTCGTCATCCAGCCCGTCGTCGAAAGAGACTGCGGGTGCCTCGGGTACGGGTTCGCCCGCATCGAGTTGGGCCTCGCGCTCGCGTTGTTCCCGCTCTTCGCGTTCAGCCTTTTCTAGACGTGCCGCCAGTGACGTTGGCTCCGGGCTCGGCTGTGGTTGGGGCTGGGCGGGTGGGGGTGCAGGTGTCGGCGTAGTCTCAGTGTGAGCGGCGAGGGCGGCGAGTTCTTCCATCCGCTCGACTGCGTCGGTCAGCCGCTGTACCAGCTCGTCACGTTCCGCCTTCAGCGCCTCGATCTCTTCCTGCATCCCTTTGCGCTCGTCCTGGAGCTGCCGCTGTTTCTTGATCAGCTTGCGGACTTGGCCGATGATCTCCTCGGCATTGTCACCGAGAGCGGCGAGCGGTGAGGACGCGGGGGTGGGTTCAGTGGCCCGAGCCTCGGCGACGATTGCCTCGGCCTGACGGCGAGCATCGGCAACGATCTCAGCTGCCTCGTGTCTGGCCTGGGCGACCGAGGTGTCTTCTGACATCTCGTCTTCGCCTTCCTGGTTTTCCGGCACCGTGGGGAGTGGAACACTCACGCCTTGCGGCTCCCTTCGCAACCCGCGCTTCATAGGGTCGGTTCGTTGTCTGAGTCCTTCTATCGGCAAGACTCCGAGGTGGCTGAACCCCCTATCGCGCGGAGCGCGCGAGCCATCGCGCGATCGGTTGTTGGTACTAGTCCGCGGACTCTGTATGCTTGATGGCCCATGGCAACACGGACTAAACCCCGTGGGGCTTCCGGGCGGAAAACGGCAACAAAGTCGCGACGAAACAAGCGGCAGCGGGTAGGCATCTCCGACGCGCTGAAGGGGATGAAGACCAGAATGCGCACCCGGCTCGGGCGTCACACAGACGACGTCTGGGGCGTTGGTCTCATCATCGTTGCGGCAATCCTGATGCTCTCGTTCTTTGGTCTCGCGGGACCTGTCGGGTCGTGGGTGGCAACCGGCATGCGGTTCGTGTTCGGGCTCTGGGCCTTCTTCGTTCCCTGGATCTTTGCAGTCATCGGCCTTGCGATGATCTCGACAATGCCGCGCGCCGACTACGGACGAATCACCATTGGCCTCATCGTTCTGTTTCTGAGTTCTATGGCCCTATTCCATTTGCTCACCGGCACGGTCTCGCTGGCGGAGTCGGTGGATCTCGTTGTCGAGCGCGGTGGGGCCGTCGGTTCGCTCATCGCATTCCCACTGCGCCGTCTCATCGGGTTCTGGGGAGCGTTTGTAGTACTGGTAGCCGTAACCGCAATCTCCTCGCTGATTCTCACCAAAGCAACGATCCGCGACGTCGGCCTCAGCATCCTCAACATGATGCGCCGCACCAAGAGGCTATTCACGCGGCGTCCGAAGGAAGAGTCGGTTGCGGTTCCCCAAGCGATGGAGCTACCTCCTCCGGCCGAGCAGCCCGCCGGCCCGCCGCAGCAGAAGGCGAAGAAGAGCACACCGCCGAAAGCGAAGCCGAAGCAAGCGACACGCCCGGCGCCGCAACCGTCGGCCGCCGAGGGCTATCGGCTGCCTCCGTTGGAGATTCTCGAGGTCAGTTCCGCCAACGGTCAGAATCGCCGGGCACTCGAACAAGCCGGTTACGAACTGCAGCAAACACTCACGCAACACGGCGTCGATGCACGGTTGACTCGCATCGTCCCCGGCCCGACCGTCACCCGCTACGAGGTCGAGCTGGCGCCCGGTGTGAAGGTGTCGCGGGTCACCGGGCTGGCAACCGACATTGCCTACGCCATGGCCTCGGCCGACGTGCGAATCCTTGCCCCAATTCCGGGCCGCAGCGCCATCGGTATCGAGGTACCCAACTCACATCGAGATCTCGTCACCCTCGGCGAGATCATGGGCAGCGATGTCGCAGGACACACTGTCAACCCGTTGGCGGTGGGTCTTGGCAAAGATGTCAGTGGCCGAGCCCGCATGCTGCATCTCGATGAGCTGCCCCACGTTCTCATCGCCGGTGCGACCGGTGCCGGGAAATCCTCATGCATCAACACCATCGTGACTTCGCTGTTGATGCGGGCGACCCCCGAAGAGATCCGAATGATCCTCGTCGATCCGAAACGTGTCGAACTCGGGCAATACAACGACATCCCGCATCTGCTCACCCGGGTCATCACAAACCCAAAGAAGGCGGCCGACGCTCTGAAGTGGGCAGTTGCCGAGATGGATCGCCGCTACGACCTCTTGGCCGATGCCGGAGTGCGCGACATCACGAGCTACAGGGAGAAGTGGGATGCGGGCGGCCTCGATGAGGAGATGTTCGACCGCTTCCCCTACATCGTGGTCATCGTGGACGAGCTAAACGATCTAATGATGGTGGCCGGTCGGGCGGTCGAGGATTCGATTGTGCGCATCGCCCAGATGGCGCGTGCAGTCGGAATCCACCTCGTTTTGGCGACGCAACGGCCTTCGGTGAACGTGATCACGGGGGTAATCAAGGCGAATGTCCCATCGCGTTTGGCGTTTGCGGTCGCGTCCCAAACCGACTCCAGGGTCATCATCGATTCAGGCGGCGCCGAGAAACTGGTTGGCCTCGGCGACATGCTGGTAGTCACCGCACGGGACCCGAAACCGGAACGTATCCAGGGTGCATTCGTCACCGAGCGTGAGGTTCACGCGGTCGTGGACTGGGTGCGTCAGCAGGGGAAGACGGAATACCGAGACGAGGAAGTCTTTGAGGTTGCGCAGGCAGCTTCCGAGGCGGAGGACGAGTTCGACGGTGAAGATCCGGAGTTGATGCGGCAGGCCATGGAACTTGTGGTTAGATCCCAGCTCGGCTCCACCTCGATGCTGCAACGCAAGCTTCGCATCGGTTTCGCCCGGGCAGGCCGGGTTATGGACATTCTCGAGATGAGGGGCGTCGTCGGACCCTCCGAGGGCTCCAAAGCTCGCGAGGTTCTGATGACCGTAGAAGAACTCGACCAGATGCTGGTCGGATAGATTGCTGCCGCCCATTTGGGGGTTTCAGTCGGTAGGTTTTGAGCGGTGGAGATACCGTGCGTCCGCTTCGACGACTTGTCCCCGGGGGGATCTGGATCCTTCGGACTCCTCGAACCCGTCGTAGAAATCACTGCCCGCAGGCTGGAGGATGTGGTTCCGGCTATGGCCGCTGCCGAGCAAGCGGCAAGGGAAGGGAGATGGGTTGCCGGCTATGTTTCCTACGAGGCGGCACCTGCCTTCAATCCCGTCCTATCAGTTCGCCCGCCCGGGCTATACGACCCGATGCGCGAGATTCCGCTGGTTCGATTCCAGGCATTCGACAAACGCATCGAGCTCGAAGAGATCAACTCGGTGCACTTCCCTGCCGGGGACTACAGCGTGTCGGGATGGACGGCCGACGCAACGCCCGACGAGTACCGAGACGACCTGGCGGCGATCGGCCGAGCGATCATGGCAGGAGAGGTCGCGCGTCTCACCCATACGTTCCGTCTCCACGCGGCCTTCAGCGGTGATCCCGCTGCCCTCTATCGGGACTTGATTCTTTCGCAGCGCGGACCACATGCAGCCTATATCGACGTAGGCCGGTTCCGCTTGGTGAGTGCCTCACCGGCCGGATTCTTCCGACGTTCGGGTGACGTCATAACCATGCGCCCGGTGTTGGCATCGATCCGACGCGGGCGTTGGCTGGAAGAGGACCTCCATCTTGCCGAGTTGCTCCGCTACGAGGGGGAGGAGAGCTATACGAACCGTTTGGTGACGAAGGAGATAGAAGCCGAACTCGCAGAACTCGGCGAGCTGATCCCAAGATCCGACGGCGACCGCTACGTCGTGGAACGGTATGAGACTCTGTGGCATTTGACGACCGAGATCAGAGCACGTCTGCTCAGAGACATCGGCCTCGCGGAGATCTTCGGCGCGGTATTCCCTCCGGTTTCGGTGACGGGTGTCCCCAGGGTGGAAGCCATGAACCTGGTGACTGCCACTGAGGATTCTCCGCGGGGTATCTACTGCGGAGCGATTGGCTTCCTTCGTCCGACGGCGGCGGGCGTGTTTGACGCCTCCTTCAATGTGGCCGTGCGCACTGTGGTGGTCGATCAGGAGGAAGGTGTTGCCGAATTCGGAGTGGGCACCGCGATCACTACTAGTTCCGAGGTCGTCACAGCCTATGAAGAAGCTCGTTTGAAGGCGAAGGTGCTCGTCGACCGCCGCCCCGAGTTCATGCTCGTGGAGGAGCTGCGTTGTGCCGCCGGCACTGCGCCTCACGTCGAAGAGAAGCTGGACAGGCTGCTCGCTTCGGCCGAGTACTTCGGATACGACGTTGGCCGATCCGTGGTGGAAGCCACGGTTGCTGAGGCTGTGACGGCGAATCACGATCCTTCGGTATTGACGCTCCTTGTCGATCGCGACGGCGAGGTCCGCATCGAGGTCACAAAGGCGCCCCTTTGGCAAGAAGGACCAGGTGGTCTCGATTTGCTCGCCGGCGCACTCGCACAGCAGCAGGTCTCCACAGAGAACGTGTATCTGTTCCACAACACGACAAACCAACGATTCGCCGACGCTCTGATGAGGCAGCATCCCGACGTCGACACCGTGATCCACTGCAATGAGCGGGATGAAGTCGCAGGAGCAGTCGGCGGCAATGTCGTAGCGGACATCGGCGGCACCTGGGCAACACCACCGATTGAGTGCGGGACGGTGGCGACCGCGCACCGGAATCAATTGATTGCCGCGGGGACAATTGTCGAGCAGGTGATCCTCCGAGACCAGCTACTTGCAGCGACCGACGTGGCCGTGCTCGATGATGTACACGGGTGGCGAACCGTGGGCCTTGTGGGCTGACCGACGACCTAGCTAGGGCCTCTCCGGGCGGCCGGCAGGGCATTCGCGGTGGCCAGGGGGGCGTTTCGGTTCCTGGGTTGGGCAGCTCACGTCGCATCCTCGTAGGCTGCAGCGGTGACCATTCTTCAGGCTGTCTTTCTCCTCGGTGGTGGGTTGGCTGCGGGCTTCATCAACGTCCTTGCCGGCGGCGGCTCGGCCATCACCATTCCGATCATGACGGAGATCGTTGGAGTCAACGTCGCCAACGGCACTAATCGCATCGCCATTCTGCTGGCCAATGCGTCGGCTCTGACGACATTCCAACAAGGCGGGGCGGTCCCATGGGATCGGGTGAAGCGGCTCATCGCACCTACCGTGACGGGAGCCGCATTCGGGGCGTGGGTTGCCACCCAGATCTCGGCAGACGTCATGAAGAACATCTTTGCGGTGGTTCTGGTCCTCGTCGCGGCCTCAGTGATGCTCCGTCCATCGCGCTGGGTCGAGGGTCACGAGCACGAGTTGAGTGAGCCGTGGCGCAGCCTTGCGTTCTTCGGCATCGGTTTCTACGGCGGATCCGTCCAGGCGGGAGTGGGCTTTCTCCTCCTCATCGGCTTAGTGCTCGGTTCGGGCATGGATCTGGTTCGAGGTAACGCCGCAAAGGTGGTGCTCATCCTTGCCTATACCCCCGTTGCTCTGTTGCTCTTCGCCACCGCGGCGCAGGTCGATGTCCGTGTCGGGTTGGTGTTGTCGATCGGGCAGATGACCGGTGCTTGGATCGGGGCTCGTTTCGCCATGCTGAAGGGTGCGGCCTGGATCCGCTGGATTCTGGTCGTGGCTGCAATTGTCGCAGCTGTGCGTTTTCTCTTGACTTAAGTGCACATACGTCTGACACTGTCAACGGTGCTTCCGTGTGGAAGGAGCGTCGATGGTAGGTGGAATGAGTTCGATCCTTCGCGAACTCGCTGAGGTGCAGCACCAACTCGTATCGCTTTCGAAGGATGCCGAGGCACAGAAGTACGCCCTTCTTGCCCGTCAAGAAGAACTCCATACGCGTGCCGCGCGTCTTGCCGAGCAGATCGACGAGGAGTGCTCTACTCAAGACCTATTGGCGAGGCTTGCTGAGCTGCGCTGGCAGCTGCGGGCCCTCAACAGGCAGCGGGTGGACACTGGTGGTCGGCCGATGGTGCGCACCCAAGGTGCGTCGCGGCCCACCGTTGGGCAGGCGAGCAGTTCCCGGATCGAGGCGCGCATCCAACGAATTCTGGCGCTATTGGCCAAGAGGGGCATCGACGTTCGGTGAGGCGTTGATCGCCGAGCGGAGCCCCTGGTCATGAGGCCAGATGTCGAACGACAGCGGGGCAACTCGTCCCCGCAGTTTTACCGACTCTCCTGTGAGGTGGGGGAGTTGTCACCGCTCAGGGCCGGTTACTCTCCTGCCCATGGGTGACTATCACGTGCATCTGCACGATCACGGGCCTTACCGAGGGGTTGGGCCACCGCTGGGTGAGTACCCACCCGGTTACATCGAGGCCTACGTCGAACAGGCAGCCCGGCGTGGCCTCAGCGAAGTCGGGTTCACCGAGCATCTCTATCGTTGTGTCGAGTCGGAGCCTGTACTCGGGCGGTTTTGGGCACGAGAACCCCGCCGGGACCTTGCCGCCCAGACCGAAGCTTTCGTTGCCGAGGATCGCACACTCTCTATCGAGGCGTACGTGGCGGCGGTGGTCGACGCCAAGGACCGTGGGCTGCCGGTCAAGCTCGGTCTCGAGGTTGACTTCATGCCAGATAGCATCGAGGCCGTTATGGAGTTCCTCGCTCCCTATCCCTGGGACTTCCTGATCGGTGCAATTCATTGGATCGGGGGCTGGTCAGTCGATCACGGCGATGCTTCCTACGAGTTTGCGCGCCGCGGTGTACGCCAGGCCTACGAGGACTACTTCGAACTCGAAACGCAATTGGCGGCCTCAGGCACCGTCGATGTCCTGGCCCATGTTGACGTTGTCAAGGTCCACGGTGATGTGCCGGCGGAAACCCCGGTCGACCTCTACGCGGAGGTCGTTCGGGCGGCAGCCACCAGTGGGACCGCCGTCGAGGTGTCGAGTTCCGGTCTGCACAAGCCCATCGGAGAGATCTATCCGGCTCCATCGCTGCTTGCGATGTTCAACGAAGCCCGGGTTCCGATAACTCTGGCGTCCGACGCGCATGAGCCTGCGAATTGCGGACGCGATGCCCCGGCTCTGCTTCGAGCGGCCCGCGCCGCCGGCTATACCGAGCACCTTGTCTTTGAGCAACGGGCCCCAGGCGTCAGGGCCTTGCCTTATTGATTTCAGTTGTATTCGTGGACGCCCGATAGTCAGATTCGTACAATCGGTTGACAACGGCCTAACGGAGGTACATGCGATGGCGGATCAAGGCGGTGTTCACGAGGAGCATCCGTTCGAAACCCCTCACGACAAAAGGGACCCGGCGCGCCGCTTTCGAGGCCGTCTGGCAGCCCCGGTAACGATCATCACCTCGGGTTCAGGTGACCATCGGACCGGGCTGACGGTCTCTTCCCTGGTGGTGGCCGAGGGAGATCCGTCCGCGATCTACTTCCTCCTCGGATCGACGACCGACCTCTTCTACGGCCTCGAGGAGACCGGCAAGTTCGTCGTCCACGTGTTGGAGGGGGGCGATCACGCGCTCGCTGACATCTTCGCCGGCCTCCGGCCTAGCCCGGGTGGTCGTTTTGCCAACGTTGCCGTTGAGCAGAGCGAGTGGGGTCCGGTGCTGACCGATGTCAAGACCCGGGCCTACTGCACCTTCGAGGGCGGAGACGAGGAGACCTTCTTCATCGTCGCCGAAGGACGTATCGATAAGCTCGAGATGTCGGACATCAAGGATCCGCTGGTCTACTTCCGGGGCAATTACCGCAATCTCGTTTGAGGTCGGCGGTTCGGAGACCGGCTCCGCTTAGACTCGCCCGGGTGTCTGCAACAACGCCCAAGGTGTGGCTGACGACGCTGGGCTGCGCCAAGAATCAAGTCGACTCGGACAAGGTGACCGGTGTTCTCCACGCCGCCGGATACGAAGACGCGGCTTCGCCGGAGGCCGCGGATGTCGTGATGGTGAATACATGTGCGTTCATCGAGCCGGCAAGGCGGGAGTCAGTAGACGCAGTGCTGGAGCTGGCCGAAACCAAACGATCGGACGCCAAGCTGGTTGTGCTGGGGTGCATGGCACAGCGCTATGAACAAGAGCTGATCGAGGCCTTGCCGGAAGCGGATGCCGTCATTGGGCTCGACCGCTATCCCGAGCTCGTCAGCCGCCTCGACCAGCTCACAGAGTGGCAGCCACTGCAGATCCGGCCCCTGCAGAAGTCGGCCATGGACATCCTCTACGAAACACGCCGGCCAACACCCGCCACGCCTTATGCCTATGTGAAAGTGGCGGAGGGCTGCGACAAACTGTGTACGTTCTGCGCCATTCCCCAGTTCCGCGGCAAGCAGCGGTCCCGATCTCGGGAGAACATCGTTGCCGAAGTCGCAGGTCTGGTGGAATCAGGCGTCAGAGAGATCGTCTTGGTGGCTCAGGATCTGGCGGCCTACGGTCGAGACGTCGGCGACAAAGGTGGTCTGCGGATACTGATCGATGAGGTTGCTGCCGTACCCGGGCTGCGCTGGCTGCGGCTCTACTACCTGTACCCGGGCGAAGTCCGCCGACCATTGATCGATCTGATGGCCGACACTCCGACGGTGGCGAACTACTTCGATCTATCGCTGCAACACTCATCGCACCGCCTGCTGCGGGCCATGAAGCGTCCCGGCAGTGGCCATGGCCACATGGAGTTGATCCATTCGATTCGCACGGTCGCGCCAGATGCTGCGTTACGGTCGAGCTTCATTGTCGGTTTCCCCGGCGAGACCGAGAACGACGTCGAATCGCTTGCCGGCTTCCTCGAGTCGGCTCAGTTGGACTGGGTGGGTCTGTTCCCATACTCGGCCGAGGAGGGGACGCCGGCCGCCGGCTATGACGGTCAGCTCGCCCACCACGAGATCATGGAGAGGATGCGCCATTTGCAGGCGATTCAGGACGACATCACACAGAGCCGCAACGCAGCGCAGATCGGGCGGCAGGTCGACGTGCTCGTCGATCAGGTGGAGGACGGGCAGGCCGTGGGGCGGAGCTACCGGCAAGCACCGGAAATCGACGGTGTGATCCTGCTCGATCGCGGGCTGCCCGGCGAGTGGCTCCGAGCCGAGGTCCGCGGGGCTTTCGGGACCGATCTTGAAGCGAAGGTGCTCTCGTGATCGTCGAGGTGATCGCGGTTGGAACCGAGCTACTTCTCGGCCAAACCATCAACACCAATGCGGCGCAAATCGGGTCGCGGCTGGCGGATGCAGGACTCGAACACGAATACTCGACCGTCGTCGGCGATGATCACGATCGCATGGTTGCTGCGATCCGGCTGGCCCTCAGCCGGGCCGATGCCCTGGTCATCACGGGCGGCGTTGGACCCACCCAGGACGACATCACGCGCGAGGCAATCTGTTCCGCCACCGAGCGCAAGCTGCTCTTCAGCGACGAGTACGCAGATCGCCTGCGCCGGTGGTGGGCAGCCCGCGGCAGGGAGATGCCGGATTCCAATCTCAAACAGGCGCAATACCCCGAAGGCGCCGAGCTGCTTGACAACCCTAAGGGCACGGCGCCCGCAATCCAGCTGGAGCACGAGGGCAAGCTGGTGTTTGCCTTACCGGGTGTGCCCGCGGAGTTAGAAGTGCTGCTTGACAAGTACGTCCTGCCCGTGCTCCAGGAGCGATCCGGTGAAGGCGTTGTCTTGAGTCGCGTGATCCGCACTTACGGCCAATCCGAGTCACTGGTTGCGGAAATCCTCGCTGATGTCTTCGAGCGAAGCGGGAATCCGTCGATGGCTTTCCTGGCATCATCGGGGGAGATCAAGGTACGTCTGACCGCCCATGCGCCTACGGAGGAGGAAGCCCAAGCGCTGGTGGCTCCATTTGAGGCGGCGGTGCGGGAACGAATGGGCAGCTTGGTATTCGGCATCGACGACGAGACGATCGAAAACATCGTGCTCGGCCTCGCCCGCGACAACGAATGGACGGTAGCGACGGCCGAGTCGGCAACCGGCGGAATGGTGGCGTCGCGAATCACCGCAGTGCCCGGGGCATCCAAGGTATTCAGGGGTGCGATCGTGGCGTATCACGAGGACGTCAAGCGAATGAGTCTCGGGGTAGACGATGCACTCATCGAAGCACACGGTGTAGTCAGCGAGCCGGTAGCAATCGCCATGGCAGACGGAGCGGCTCGAGCGCTCGCGGCCGATGTGGCAATTGCGGTGACCGGTTCGGCGGGGCCGGAAACGCTCGAGCAAGCGGCAGGCACGATGGTGATTGCGGTGCACACACCGGAGAAGACCATGGCGCGGACCATGCGGCTACCGGGAGATCGGGAGCGGGTGCGGACCTATACGACGACCGGAGCGTTGCATCTGGCACGGCTGGCGATGTCGGGGGAGTGGTGGTCCGGGAAACCGAAGAGTGGGCGGTGGGTGTGAGCCAGAGCGGGGAGCGCTTGTTCCTTGCGGTAGCGCTCGACGACAACGCCCGCCACGCCATTGCTGCCCATCTGGATGCGGAGTTGGCCGACCGCAAGCTTCCCGGGAGGCCGGTCCCTCCGGCGAACTGGCATCTCACGTTGCGCTTTCTGGGAAAGACAGTGGCGCAGCAGCGCGATCAGGTGCTCGCGTATCTCGACGAACACCTCGCAGTAGCACCCTTTCGTATCTCGTTCACCGGCCTCGGTGCGTTCCCGCGCAAAGCAAGAGCTTCGGTGCTGTGGATGGGTATTGCCGGGGCGGTCGAGCAACTGGAGTCGATGGCGGCCATATGCGAAGCGGCTGCGGTTGCCGCAGGCTTCGAACCTGAGGGACGGCCGTTTCATGCCCATCTGACGCTAAGCCGCATCCGGCCTCCGCAGGATGTGCGCCCGTTGGTCGAGTGGGTCGAGCCCGTAGGTGTCAAGCTCGATGTTGATGCAGTGACCTTGTATCGGTCGGTGCTGGGAAGCGGACCGGCTCGCTACGAGGTCGTGGAGCGGGTGGAGCTCTAGACCGGCGCAATCACCTCGATTTCCTCGACATCGAACACGTGTTCGCCTAGTGTATGGGTCTCAACGCCGTTAGGATTACACGGCTGTAGTTATGTCACAGGCATGAAATAGGTTGATGGCATCAGAGGAGACCACGCCTAGACCTATCGAAGGGAGCTCCAGTGGAGTCGGATAAGAACCTCGAAATGGCGATGTCGCAGATCGAGCGGCAGTTTGGCAAGGGCGCCATCATGAAGCTCAGCGACAGTGCGGTGAAGAACATCGCCGCCATTCCCACTGGAGCCTTGTCGTTGGATCTGGCGCTCGGTATCGGCGGTGTGCCGCGAGGACGCATCGTCGAGATCTATGGCCCGGAATCGTCGGGAAAGACGACCTTGGCGCTCCACGTGGTCGCCGAGGCGCAGCGCAACGGCGGCGTGGCAGCGTTCATTGATGCGGAGCACGCCCTCGACCCGGTCTATGCCAAAGCACTAGGGGTTGACGTCGACGAGTTGCTCATCTCGCAGCCTGATACCGGTGAGCAGGCGCTCGAGATAACCGACATGCTCATTCGGTCGGGGGCGCTTGACGTGGTTGTGGTCGATTCGGTTGCCGCCCTGGTACCACGAGCGGAGCTCGAAGGCGATATGGGTGACACCCACGTGGGGCTCCAAGCTCGATTGATGTCACAGGCGCTGCGCAAGCTCGCCGGCACCATCAACCGCTCCGACACGACTGCGGTCTTCATCAACCAGCTCCGCGAGAAGATAGGCGTGATGTTCGGCTCACCTGAGACGACGCCGGGTGGTCGTGCTCTCAAGTTCTACTCCAGCGTCCGTATCGACGTTCGGCGTATCGAGGCCATCAAGCAAGGAACCGATAACGTCGGCAACCGGGTGCGCGCCAAGATCGTCAAGAACAAGGTGGCTCCGCCCTTCCGGGTGGCCGAATTCGACATCATGTTCGGTGAGGGCATTTCCCGCGAAGGCAGCCTGATAGACGTCGCCGTGGAACACGGCATTGTCCGCAAGGCGGGTGCCTGGTTCACCTACGACGGTGACCAGCTAGGTCAGGGTCGGGAGAAGGCGAAGCTGTTTCTGCGAGAGAACCCGGAGATTGCTGTGCAGCTCCAAGACAAGGTCTTTCACGCCGTGGGGCTCAGCGACGACGACGAACCTGCAGCCGGGATGGAAGTCGATGAGGAGACCGGCGAAATCATCGGTCGCACCGAGGCGGAATAGCGGACGGATACCCGGCAGGTGGGCTGCCGGGCGGCTCGGAAAGCGCTTCTCGACCGCATAATCCGCTAAATCCGGATTTCGCGGTTCCGGAAAACCGCTCTGTGCGGTACCATCGTCAGTGACACACGCAAAACCACTTGAAACACGGAACTTGAGGAAAACCCCCAATGAGACGAATCGCACGGAGGTGCAGCAGGCTGACGGCTGATTAGCTGTCTCGTTCGTCGATTCGTCTACTTGGCCTGCGTGTGCCGAGCCTTTTTGGCTCGGCACTGCTGACTTCAGGGGCCGGGAAACGAGGACAGGATGGAGCCATGGGTGATCGCGCTAGCGATCGGGCTTCCGGTGGCCTTGCTCGCTTTCCTGGGAGGAAGGGAGTTTCAGCGCCGTACCGCGTCACGGACAGGTGCGGAAGCCGTTGAAGCCCTTCGGCAGGCTCGGCTGGATGCGCAGCGCATCCTGTCTCGAGCCGAAGAGGAATCGCGCGCACTTGCCGAAAGCTACCGGGAGAGGGAAGAAGCGGCCCTTGCCCACCGACATGTCGAGGCGGATGCCCTCGAGGAACGACTGGTCCAGCGGGAGGCAACCCTGGAGCAGCGCGCCACCAACCTGGCGCACCGTGAAGAGATGCTTCTGGAGAAGGAGCGGTCTCTTGGCGAAGCTCGTGGCGAGACGGAGGCGCTCCGCGAGGAAGCCCGCGGTCACCTCGAGCGGATTGCCGGCTTCGACTCCCGTGCTGCCAAGGACGAGCTATTGATGAAGGTTGAAGACGAGGCGCGCCGCGAGGCGATGGTGCTTGTACGCGATCTCGAGATGAAGGCTCGCGAGGAAGCCGACCGCCGCTCGCGGCGAATCCTGGCGACGGCAGTACAACGCCTCGCCGCCGAGGTCGTCTCCGAATCAACCGTGTCGGTTGTATCGCTGCCTTCGGATGATATGAAGGGCCGGATCATCGGTCGCGACGGTCGCAACATCCGCACCTTCGAGGCCGTGACCGGAGTCAATCTGATTGTCGATGACACCCCTGAGGCCGTATCGATTTCGACATTCGACCCGGTACGGCGGGAGACAGCCCGCCGGGCTCTGCAGCGACTTGTAGAAGACGGCCGGATCCATCCCTCATCGATCGAGGAGGCCTTCGAGAAGGCTCGTGCGGAAGTCGAGCAATCTGTCCGGGATGCCGGCGAGTGGGCCATGCTCGAGGTTGGAGTGACCCGGCTACATCCAGAGTTGGTGACGCTGCTGGGCCGTCTGAAGTATCGGACTTCGTATGGCCAGAACGTACTCAACCACCTCGTCGAGGCTGCCAACATCGCAGGAATGCTCGCCGCGGAACTGGGCATCGACGATGTGGAGGCGCGCCGTGCTGCCTTCCTCCACGACATCGGCAAGGCGGTG